>NZ_DOPT01000016.1:5613-8263 GCF_003512625.1 Herpetosiphon sp.
GCCAACGGCTGCGCGGCGTGTCCCGGATAGGCCACGACGGCGTTGCTGGGCAGGCGGGTGATCCACAAAACCCCCTGCTGATCGTGCTGGCGCAACCGCTCCAAGTGGTAAAACCCGCGATCGGCGAGCAGTAAACTCCCCGGCGGCAGATCGCGCTGCTGAAGCGGGAGCGCTCGATCCGCTGCGCGTCCGTTGACCAGATCGAGGGCGGTGATCGCGCCCGTGAGCACATCAAGCTGGACACCACATTTCAGGGTGGCTCCGCCGCCCGTTGTCGCATTGCCACAGCCGCGCCAGATGCCGGTCAGGGCATCGGGCAAGCCAATGGAGGTGCTGTCATGAACGCGCACGCTGGCAAAGCGTTGGAGGATGGGCAGGGTCACGGGATTGGCGGCGATGACGGGGTGGATGCTGGCGATGACGAGCTGGTGGAGCAGGTCAGCGGTGGCCATGGTAAAGCGTTGATCAATCGCTTGGGGAGAGACAGCAACGCCGATGCGGCAGGCCATTTGGGCCAATTGCTCCACCGTGGCGGTTGGCTGAGCCAGCCAGCCATAGACGAGGGTTTGAACGAGGGTACTGGGAGAGAATTTGGCGCGGTCAGGGCGTTTGACATACTGCTGAGCAGCGGCAATGGCCTCGGTCGTGGTCGTTAACAGGGTGTGCATAGCGTGACTGATCTGCGGTATGATCTCCATCGGATGCTCCTTGGATTCATGGTGTGTTGCAATGGCATGATGCCATGGAGCGTCCTTTCCTATTAAGCTTGATGCGCATGGCAACGAGGATTCTAGCCCTCACCCCCTAGCCCCCTCTCCCGCCGAGCGAGCGAGGGGGAACCACGAAACCAAAAGCCCCTCGCCCGCCGCCGTGGGAGAGGGGTTGGGGGTGAGGGCATGTCCGCTCGTAAGATTTTTAGGGCTGCTGCGTTTCCTTGTATATAAACGCTTGCTTGATTGTAGAAGGAGCGCCTATGGATCTGATTACGCGGGTTCGTGATGTGTTTACAGCGCCGCATCCGCTGGTAGACCCGGCCAGCTTTGCCCAATTCTATCAACAAACCCATGCTGTGGTTTTTCGCTATGTGTATATGTTGCATGGCCAGCCCAAGAGCGATGTTGAAGACTTCACCGCCGAAGCATTTGCGCGGGCTTGGAAGCAGCGCCAGCGATTTAGTGGCGACGATCAGGCCGCATTGGGTTGGATTATTACAATTGCGCGGCGGATTGTGATCGACCAACAACGGCGGGCTACGAGTGCGATGGGCCGACTGTGGGCGCAACTTGATCGCTCGCCACCGACTCCCGAACAACAAGCCATTCAGCGTGAACGCCAGCATTTGGCGCTTGAATTATTGGCGCATGTCTCGCTGACCCAGCGTGATCATCTGATCATGCGCTACTTTTTGGGCTGGCGGGTGCAGACCATCGCCCAACACCTTGGTTGTTCCGAAAACGCCGTATCAGTGAGCATCCACCGTGCCTTGCGAATTCTGCAAACCCAGTATGCAACTTTAGCTGAGGAGCTTTTCAATGACGCATAATCTAACGAACGAACACCTGCCCGTTGATGATCAACCAACTAGCCAAGCAATCGCCAAACTATTACGTGACTTTGGTGCGCATCCCAGTCAAGAATTTCATGCCCGCCAGGCCAATGCTCCGTGGTTACAAGCGACCGCACCGCAGCGGCGAGTCAACTGGTACTGGCGTGGCATGCTGATGGCTGGGCTTATGCTGTTGCTTTGGTTTACCCTGCCAAGCGGCTTTGTGGCTGCCCTTGATGAATTTTTTGGCTTGTATCGTGCCCCATCGGATACAGTTGAAGCGCCACAAGGGACAATTCTGCCAGAAGCACCCGCCATCGCAACGCTTGAAGAAGCCTCGGCGTTAGTTGGGTTTGATATTCTCACGCCGTCGCCACTTCCGGAAATAGTCCAACAATCAAAGATTACCGTGACGGGCGAGCAACCAGACAACATGTTTGCGAGGATTGATTATCGCGATGCATATGGCTATAGTTACCTTTCGTTGACTGCCAAACGTGGGCCTCTCTACCTTCAGATTGGCGCGACCGCCAATGTTGAGATTGTGCAAGTTGGTAATGTGAGTGGTGAATATGTGCAGGGTGGCTTTATTGTGAGGGGAAATGTCTCGGAATGGGATTCGTCATATGCGAACAAAACCTTGCGTTGGCAAATTGGCGATATCTCCTATTCACTTTCATCGGTGCATCTTAGCAAGCAAGCACTGATTGATCTCGCAGCGGGAATGCAATAAATCGCATGGTTGCTGCTCTGCATCGCCGCTTGGTTGTGCTGAGCAGCATTTGCATGGTCAGCCTCAATTGCAGTATGATCAAACGGGGAATGATCGGCCCCAATGCAATTTTAGGAGGCTTTATGAATTTGTCAGCGACCTGCGAATGTGGCACCGAGTACGACCTGAATTACGTTGAACAAGCTGGTGGCGCGAGTTTTAGCTACGATGCCTGCCCCGATTGTGGAATTCAACTTGATCGTGAGACCGTAGCCGAGGCAATCCACGCCGATCCTGAAGCACAGGCTGAATTGTATTAAATACCCTGTTTGCCCTTAGAAAATTAATCGCGTTCCCTCACCCCCAACCCCTCTCCCACTGCGGCGGGCGAG
>NZ_DOPT01000015.1:0-2515 GCF_003512625.1 Herpetosiphon sp.
AACGGCGCTGCACGAACGGTGGGCCACGACGGTGACGCGGGGTGGTCGGCTCGGGACGGCCATCCCCTAACACTGATGAATACCCATTCCCCAACCTGTCCGCCCTTAAACCCGCCGCACTGGGAGAGGGGTTGGGGGTGAGGGACATTCGATTTATTGACGATTCATGGCATGAATCATTTTGAGGCCTTCGTGGGTCAGCCATGGGTCAACATGATCGATCACATGGGTTTCGCCAGCAATAATATCGGCAATTACCTCAGCCTGACCACCAGTTGCGACAACTGTCCCGCGCGTGCCCAACTCCTGCCACATCCGCGTGACCAAGCCTTCGACCAAGCCAGCATAGCCCAAAACAATCCCCGATTGCATATAGTGCGAGGTGTTTTTACCGATTACGCGCGGCGGGCGAGCCAATTCCACATGATAAAGTTTGGCAGCAGCCCGAAACAGCGCATCAGCCGAAATCCCAATGCCTGGGGCAATCGCTCCGCCAATATAATCGCCCTCAGTCGAAATCACATCAAAGGCCGTCGCCGTGCCAAAGGCAATCGCGATGACTGGCCCGCCATAGCGCCGAAAGGCGGCAACCGAGTTGGCAACCCGATCAGCTCCAAGTTCGCGCGGCGTGTCGATCAATAAGCGCATGCCAGTTTTGATGCCAGGGCCAATCACAACTGGCTCAACATTCAAATAGGTGCGGCTCAATTCGCTAAATACACTGGTTAAAGGCGGCACAACACACGAAATCGCACAGCCCTCGATTTGATTGATCGCAATGCCACGCAATTCGAATAAACTACGCACCAACACCGCATATTCATCGGTTAATTTTTGGCGTTGGGTTGATAAACGCCAATGCGCCACCATCTGATCGCCATCCCATGCGGCGATTTTGCTATTGGTATTGCCAATATCGATTGTTATTAACATTCTGCTTTTCCACATCAGCGTGAATCAAAAATCCAATCCATTATTGCATACTTTTGCTTTTTCAACTATTTTTAACAATTCGTCAATGCACGGAGCAACGAAACAATGATAATATAAGCACAGAATTGGCTTTTTTTTGGCTAGGGAGCTACCCGTGGCCGTTCAAGTTTGGATTGGCGAAAAGCCCGAACACCCCAATGAGCGCAAAGCAATTATTGCCTTAGCCAACGGTCTCGACCGCTTGGAAGGCCTTTATGTCATGCTGGCAAATTTTAGCGTCGGTGGCCATACCATTGACCTTGTGGTGTTGAAGAACGATGCAGTTTTTATTCTCGAAATGAAGCACTGCGATGGCAAGGTTTATGGTTCGGTCAATGGACGCTGGAAGGTCGTCAGTAGCGCTGGTTCGGTCAAATGGCTCAATCAAGGCCGCAAAAACCCCTATAACCAAGTAATTGCCTACTATTACGCCTTCCGCAATTTCTTGCACGACCATCAGCACGAAATTATGTCGGAGCAAAAGGCCAGTCAAACCGATTTTCGGGCTTGCAAACGCCTGATCGTGATCTCGCCTATTTTAGAGCGTGGCTCGGAAATTAATCTCGATTGGCGGGTCAATGTTAAAGGCTTGGATGAATTACCAACCCACTTGGTGACTGAGCGCACCGATGAAATTCATTTCACCGATGAGGAAATGCTCAAAATTCCGCGCTTGCTGAATTGCTCAATCTGGGAAGAAGTCAATCAATTGGTTGCAGGAGTGATGCCTGCATGGGATGATACACCCTCTGATCCGCCGCCAGCCGCGCCACCACCCGAACCGATTGCTTTGCCAGAGCCGGTGATCGAGCCAGCTTTGCCAAAAACGTGGCCCGAACGCCTGCGCGATAGCTCGTTACGCACCCGTTTCAATGTTTTAGGCTGGGCGGTTGTCTCAGTTTTGTTGATATTGGTGTTAGTTCAGGGTCGCAATATTACGATTATCTCGAATGCCCCAACGCCCGAGGTTTATGGCACAATTCCAGTTCCAGCAGCCTCGCCAACCCCAAGTGGTTGTATTACGACGTTTGGGCAAACCATTCGCAAGGCCCGCGACCCAATTTCCTATCAATGGTATACGATCGATAGTCGGGCCAGCGAAACGGCCTATGTAGCAGTAACGCTTGATCGGGTACAATTTTGCTCCGACCAAATTGTGCTGCACTGGAGCGTCCAAAACACAACAGCTGGCATTGTTCAATTAGGTTTGACGAATAACAATATTGCGGTGAGCGACACCAGTGGCATTATCTATCGCCTACGTGAAGAACGCCAAACCATTCGCGTGCGCAACGGCAAAATTAGCAGTGGCACTGCAACCATTCCACGCTCGGTCAATTTGAGCGCCAATACCCTAACGATTGAGTTGCTCAACGAGCCATTTGGCGGCCAGTTGTGGACCGTGCAAGTGCCCAAGAAATAAAGAACATAGAACATATATTCAGGGGCTAGGAGTGGGGGTGAGAGATCTTAAAACCTAGATGCTACCCTTCATGATCTTCGTGTGCTTTGCGGTTGCACCTTTTGATTTCTGACTTTTGAT
>NZ_DOPT01000015.1:2636-85171 GCF_003512625.1 Herpetosiphon sp.
ACTTTTGATTTCTGACTTTTGACGTAACTATGGATCAACTAACAGGCAACCTAGAACGCATCACCTATCGCTCGGATGAAACGGGCTATACCGTGGCGCGTTTGAAAGCCCAAGGCCAGCGCAGCGTGATCACAATTGTTGGGCGTTTGCCCGATGTGCAAGTTGGCGAACAGTTGCAACTTGAAGGCCAATGGATCGAGCATCGAACCCATGGCCGCCAATTTGAAGTTGCTAGCTATCAAACTGCCCGGCCAACTGGCAACGAAAGTATTGTGCGCTACTTGGCATCGGGCTTATTGCCAGGCATTGGTCCAGTCAATGCCCAACGCATCGCTGATACCTTTGGTGAAGCCACGCTCGATGTACTTGATACTATGCCCGAACGCTTACGCGAAGTAAAAGGCTTAGGCACGAAGAAAATTGCCGCAATTATCGTAGCCTGGCAAGAACAACGTGCAATCAAAGCCTTGCTCGAATTGGGCCAAGCCGTTGGGTTAACGACAGGTTTAGCCTTACGCATTTTTCGGCACTATGGCGAGCAGGCTAGCCAGATTGTGCAACACGACCCTTATCGTCTAGCCTTAGAAATTGAAGGCATTGGCTTTCCGACTGCCGACCACATTGCCCAAGCTTTGGGCGTAGCGCGAGATGCTCCCAGTCGGGTGATTGCTGGATTGCGCTATACCCTCAGCATGGTTGCCAACACCGAAGGCCATTGCGCTCTGCCCCAAATCGAGTTAATCGCGCAAACTCAAACCATCCTAGAATTACCCCATGAGCTGATTGCCGAACAATTGGCGGTGGCAACCGAATCAGTGTTATTGGTGCTTGATGGCGATCTAGTCTATTTACCAGCCTATTATCATGCTGAAACCGAGTTAGCACATAACTTGCAGCGCTTGCAACAGCTCCCCAGTGCAATCCAATTGCGCTTCAAGCAGCAAAGCGATGCGATTATTATGCGCCAATTGCATAATGCGAGCTTCGATTTGAGCCAACGCCAAGCCGAAGCCGTGCTGGCCGTGCTCCGCTCCAAAGTGGTGTTGCTAACTGGCGGGCCTGGCACAGGCAAAACCACCACAGTCCGCGCAATTTTGGCCTTGCTCCAACAAGTTGGGTTACGCACAATTTTGGCGGCTCCAACCGGACGCGCCGCCCGTCGTCTCGCCGAAACCACCAATCATCCAGCTGCCACAATTCATCGCACCCTCGAATATAGCGGCGGCGCTGGCAATGACCGCTGGGGCCGCAACGAACATGCCCAACTAGTTGCCGATTTAGTGGTCATCGACGAAACCTCAATGCTCGACATTGTGCTGGCCCATCATATGGTCAAGGCCTTGGCTCCAACCACCCATTTGCTCTTGGTTGGCGATCCTGATCAGTTGCCAGCAGTTGGGCCAGGCGCTGTATTGCGCGATTTGTTGGCTAGCAACCGCATCACAACCGTCCATTTGGATACGATTTTTCGCCAAGCCGCTGATAGCCAAATTATCACCAATGCCCATGCAATCAATCAAGGCCAGTTACCCAGCGTCAATCAAGGTGATTTCTATTGGTTTCCGCGCAGTAACCCAGCCGAATGCGGTGCGATGATTGTGGATTTGTTGACTACCCGTATTCCACGCCAATTCCCGCAATTTGATCCTCTGCGCGATATTCAGGTGTTGGCAGCAACCCATCGGGGCGCGGCAGGCGTGCTCGAATTAAACAGCCAACTGCAAGCAGCACTCAACCCGCCAAACACCACTCGCCAAGAAGCCACGATTGCTGGCACGCTCTTTCGCGAAGGTGATCGGGTTATTCAAACCCGTAACAATTATGATCTCGATGTCAGCAATGGCGATTTAGGCCTGATTCAAACGATTGATCTCGAAGAACGCACGGTTAGCGTTTATTTTGACGATACTCGCAACGTCGTCTATCAGTGGAATGAGTTTGATGAAGTGGCCTTGGCGTATGCAATTAGCGTACATAAAGCCCAAGGCTCAGAATATCCGGTGGTGATTGTGCCAATGTTGCGTTATTACAATGTGCTGCTCAACCGACCGTTGCTGTATACCGCCATCACTCGCGCTCGTCAATTGGTGATTCTGACTGGCGATTGGCAGGCCGTCGAATTTGCGATTGCCCAACGCCGCAGTGGGCAGCGCATCACGGGGTTAAGCCAACGCTTTGGGATGCATTGATGGATGTCTCGCAGGATCAAGCGCTGCGCTGTGGAAGTGTCAAACATCCTACACTTAAATATTAGCCTTTTATGCTACTCTATGCACAGCATATTGTGAGCTGGTTGCGATTGAGGATACCGATGACGATACGAGAGCATGTTGCATTAAGTGTTGCGCAAATGGCGCAATGGGCAAGCCGCCAGTTTGGCTTTGGTGGCGGCACAAATTTGCCTGGCCGAATTGCTCGGCGGATTGCGCCCGATGTACTGCGCCATCAAACTAAGCGCTTATCCGGCGGGGTGGTGTTAGTTTCAGGCACGAATGGCAAAACTACGACCAGCCGCATGATTGCAGCAATTTGTAGCCAGCAAGGCCAACCCGCCTTGCACAATCGCGCTGGGGCCAATTTGATCACCGGCTTAACTGCGGCTACGCTTGATTTAGGCATTTGGGGCCAGCCGCACTATCAACGGGCCTTGTTTGAGGTTGATGAAGCCCATTTACCTGCGGCGATTGCTGAAACCCAGCCACGGGTGGTGCTGTTGCTCAATCTCTTCCGCGATCAGCTTGATCGTTATGGTGAGGTTGATACGCTAGCCGCCAAATGGCAAAAAGTACTTGCCAGCTTGCCGAGCACCAGCACGGTCGTTTTGAATGCTGATGATCCGGCGGTGGCCGATTTGGCGACCGGCTTGCAAGCTCAAGTACTCTTTTATGGCCTAGAAGATCAACGCCATGGAAACGATGCCCTGCGCCATGCCGCCGATTCGATTTTCTGTCGGCGTTGTGGCCAGCCCTATCGCTACGAGCCAGCCTATTATGGCCATATTGGGCGCTATCATTGCCCAGCTTGTGGGCATCGGCGGCCTGAGCCAAACGTTATTTTGCGCCAATTGGAGCTCGATGGCACGCGTGGTAGCACATTGCGGGTGATTGCGGGGCAAAACCAAGGGCAGCAAGCTCTCGAATTAAATTTACCCTTGCCTGGGCTTTACAATGCGCTTAATGCCTTGGCCGCGATCGCCGCAACCAGTGCCTTGAATGTACCTTTGCCAATCATCCGCAACGCATTAGAGCAATTTAGCGCCGCCTTTGGCCGAATCGAACGCTTTGAATATCAGCAAAAATCGGTGTTGATGGCGCTGATTAAAAATCCAATTGGGGCAAGCGAAACGGTACGCATGATTACGAGCGGCAGCCAAGCACCGCTTAATCTGATGATCGCAATCAACGATAAAATTGCCGATGGCACTGATGTTTCATGGCTTTGGGATGCCGATTTTGAAGCATTAGCTGGCCATACACAGCGGATTGTCGTGAGTGGCACGCGGGCCGCTGACATGGCTAATCGCCTAAAATATGCAGGAATTGACCAGCACCAATTGCAGGTAGAGCCAGATTTGGCTCAGGCCTTTGATCTAGCAATTGCTGGCGATGAGCCGTTGACGATGTTGCCGACCTATACTGCCATGCTTGAAATGCGTGAGGTATTGGTTGAACGAGGCGTACTCAAGCCATTTTGGGAAAGCTAAGATTACGGGGGAATGCTGATGACCGACCAAGCGAGCTGTGTCATTATTCGACCAAACGAGCAGACCGGATTTGCTGGCAAACAAGGCCTCGATTATTTTAGCGGAATCGCTGCGGAAACTGCGGGATCGCAAGCAATTTGTATGCATATGTTGCGCATGCCAGCAGGAGCACGGGCCAAAGCGCATCACCACGAAAACCACGAAACGGCAATTTACATGCTTAGCGGTACCGTCGAAATGTATTATGGGCAACAATTAGAACACCATGCGGTGGTAAACGCTGGCGAATATGTGTATATTCCAGCTGGAATGCCACACTTCCCATTTAACCCGTACACTGAAGAAGCCGTGGCAATCATTGCCCGCACCGATCCTCACGAGCAAGAAAGCGTTGTGTTACGCCCTGATTTAGAACGGTTGAGCAGTTGATTTTAACCTAGAACGAGCCGATCAGCCCGTGAGGTACACAGCGCAAAACTCCCGTTATCAAGCTTGATAACGGGAGTTTTGGTCATTGCGTTCGTTGCCCAATTTTAGGGTTGTTGAATCATCAACGGTTCAGCTGAGGTAGCTTGGGCATTCGGCGGGAACTCGCCAGTATTACCAGCCCAGTCACGCGCCCGCGCACGAAAGCCATAGGTACTATTTTCGGCATCAGCAGCGCTTACATCAATGATAAAGGTATCTTTCAGTTCGGTCGTTGTGACCAACCAATCGACCCATTCACCACCATTGCGTTGCACCTGTACATCGAAACTAGCCACCCCTGTGCTATCGTCTTGGCCGTTCCAATGCACCTCGTAGCGGCCCGCGCCGAGATCCTTGACATCGATGATGGTAGCGTTTGGTGCAGTGTTATCGGAGCGCGGCAACCAAGCCATGGCATCGTAACGCACGCTCAAGCCCTCTTCACCAGTCACATCATCGAGCCGAATTTCATTACCACCCTTGAAGTAATAGACCCCCAAAGAATACCATTTATTCTGATTGGCCTCTTGATCGACGCGTACTTTGGTATTGCTGCCGTCGTGAGCAATCACGTAGGTGGCATTTTTGGTGGCTGGCTCGCCACACGGCGGAATATAGGCCATCACCTCGTAGAAACCAGGGTTGGTAATTGGCGCTTTCCAAACCCCAAGGTTATCAACTTGGCTTTCGTTGGCGACGCTCTTGGTCCAACGGTGTGAACCATTGAAACCACAGCGAGCATCGAACCATGTGCCTTGCATTTCGCGGAAGCTATTATCGCGATTATCGACCAAGATCGAGCCTGCTGGCGGCAAGGCCACTGGCAATGGAGTTGCGGTAACATTCGGGGTTGGGGTTGCCGCAGGCGTGCCAGCCCCAGGATCGTAGCCTTCCCACAAGAATGTTACTTCAACCCAGGCATTATCCGGAATACCTAAATCCCAGAATGTTCCATCGGCGATATCAATGCCGTTGGGTAAATTCGGGCGGCGACCACGCTCATCGCGCCCGCCATTGTAGCCATCATAATAGGCGGCTTGAGCCTCGGGCAAACCGCGTGGCAAATCTTTCCACGACTGACGATTGGTTGACCAATAGTCATCACGGGTATTCCACGGCCCTACATCCCAAACTGGCACAACCTTGGAGCGACCTTTGTAGGTCACGCGCACTTGGTATTCATAACCCCGATACGATGAGAGTGCTCGCCATGAAGGCAAGGCCACAAATTGATCGTATGGGCGAATGATATGGCCGTTAGCCGTCCGATGGCCGACCAAACCCTCGCGAGTGGCATAAATTCGGTAGGTTGGTGCTTGCGATTCAGCCTGAATCGTCATACCATCTGACCATTCAGCCACCATTGTGACCGAACGCGCCCGTGGTGATTCGCCATTGGCCAAAAGCCACAAACGATATTGAATCACGCTACTTGGGCGTTCGAGCGCAACTCGGCCACCACGTGGAGCCTCTTGCCACATCTGCCACGAACCGCTGGGATTTTTGCCACGCACATCAAAGCGCACAGCACTCCCAGTCGTCAAGGTTGTATCGGTATCAATTACAACCGCAGCAACGACTGATTCAAATTGATGCTCGGAAGAAAGGTAACTACCTGCTTGCGGATAATCACCAACGAATGCAGGAGCGGGAGGGGCGTTGGGAGCGAGGGTGATAGTGCCACTGCCGACCAACCCATCAAAGCTGCCAGCCGTTAAATCATCAACCCAAACTTGCTCTGGACCAGCATTAATCGTCAATACTGGCATAATCAAGAGGGCAATGGCGACGGCGGCGAGCAAATAACGCCGCATAATCGACAACCTCCTACAAGTGTGAATTCAGCCCACGAACCACAGCAAGGCAATACATGGCCATAAACTCCACGTTCTTAGCGTTCATGGCAACAAACATCTCAACAGGGAGATGGGGCTTGGAGGCCAATCATAGCGGGTTGATACCTTAAAGTCAATAATAATTTTCAGCTAATTATCAGGTTTTTCTCAGTTTGGGCTATTTTGGGGCCACATATATGCTAAAAATAGCCATAAAAAAGGAGTTATTCCAATGATGCCGTTAGCCACATGGATCGATCATTTAGTTGTCACTGCGCCCGATCTCGCACTGGGCGTGGCCTATATCGAAGATTTGTTGGGCGTGCCGATGCAGGCTGGTGGCCAACATCAGGCGATGGCAACCCACAATTGTTTGCTCAAACTAGGCGAGCATTGCTACCTCGAAGTGATCGCGCCTGATCCAACGCTGGCTGCACCCGATCGCCCACGCTGGTTCGCATTAGATTCGTTGCAGCCAACCAGTGCTCCGCGCTTGGCAACTTGGGTCGCGCAAACAATCCTGATTCAGGCGGCAAGCGAATTGCTGCACCAACAACTTGGGGTGGTCACGCCGATGCGCCGTGGCGATTTAGCTTGGCAAATCACGATTCCCGCCGATGGCAGTTTGCCGTTTGCTGGCGTTGCGCCAATGTTGATCGAATGGCCACGCGAGCAACATCCAATCCAGCGATTAACCGATCAAGGTTGTCGTTTATTGCAGTTGGAGCTACACCACCCTCAGGCCAGCCAGATCGAAATCATGCTCAGCCAAATTGGTATGAAGGATGTAATTCGTTGGCAAACTGCCGCCCAGCCACAATTAATCGCCACGATTGCAACCCCAAGCGGGATCAGACACATCGAGCAAGCGCCAGGATGAAAAGTGAGGGGCTAGGGGCTAGGGATCAGTGGGTAGGAATTGGGGCTAGATTTTAACGCAGAAGCGCAGAGGATAGATCAAGGGGCTAGGTTTACTACGCAGCCACAGCAGAAACGAAAGTAGCCTTCGTAGTTGCCAGCCCCGTGTGGATCAGATCAAACTTAACCCCTAGCCCTTAGCAACTGATTCCTTGTTTGGATCAAACTTGCGTGGCGCGACTGGAGCTTGATCGCCAACTTGTAACTGACATTGCCACCAACCAACATCATGCCAACGCTCGTGTTTAAAGCCTGCTTGGCGATAAACCCCAACTGGCGTAAAACCCAACGCCTCATGCAAACCAACACTTTTAACATTGGGCAAGGTGATACCAGCATAGGCCGAATAATAGCCAAGCCCACGCAAAATCGCTAAAAGCTGTTGGTATAACGCCCGACCAACACCTTGGCGCTGGGCAGTATTAGCCACATACACGGTGGTATCAACCGACCATTGATAGGCCGCCCGCGTTCGGTGCTGGCTGGCATAAGCATAGCCTTGCACCACAGCCTGTTCATCACACCAAACCAGCCATGGGTATGATTCGAGCGTTTTGCCGATACGCTGGCCCATTTCAGCCACACTTGGAGTTTCTATTTCAAATGAGATTACGGTTTGCTCAACAATTGGCGCATAAATCGCCTGAATAGCCACCGCATCAGCCACCGTCGCAACACGAATTTCAGCCATAGCCACCTCAACTAAAAAGAAACCAGCCCTCTGCATGATAGCTGAAAAGGGCTGGTTTGAAAGTTAGGCAGCGTCAGCGTTGAGGGCTGGGCGAACTTCTGGATCACGCGGTTCAACCGCAGGTTTGGCATTGTTTTTCAGCGACATTGGATGTTCAACCACAATAAATAACGCTGCGCCAACCACCAGCGTCAAGCCAAACATCAACGGCAAGATCAGCCAAAAGAACCAGCCAGCCGTCGGGGTAGCGGGCAGTAATTTAGCAAGCAGCATAAAGCCTGCATGCAAGGCCAAGCCATGAATCAAATAATACGAATAGCTCATATTGCCCAACCAACGCAGTGGTGTCCACGAAAGCGCTTGTTTGAGCCACGATTCAGTTTGGCTAAAACAGTGCCAGCATACCAGCAAAAAGCCACTGAAAATTAATGTAAACCGAATCGCATTACCCAGCGTGCCAGTCAGCGGCAACAACGGTGCACAGGTTCCCATAACCAAACCAAGCAAGCCGAGCCAAGCCGCTGGCGTGCGCTCGCGATACGATTCCAACAATTCGTGCAGCAAAATGCCAGCAATAAACATCGCCAATTTCAGCGGGCCTTGCCAGATGATACAAACGGCGGTGAGCACCACGCCAACCACGCTGAAAAAGCCGATCCGCCATTGGGGGGTTTTGCCACGCAAGCCAATCGCCACGACGATGACTGGCATAATCAGATAATAAAATACTTCATAACTCAGCGACCAAGCCACCGTAATCATTGGCTCAATCGGCAGCAACCCAGGCAAAAAGATTAAGTTTTGAATGAAATAGAGCGTTGCAGCAGTTACGCCGCTGGGGATTTTGCTTTCAGCCGGAAAAAGAATTGATAACCCCAGATAGACCATGAAAATCACAAAGAATGTCGGGTAGATCCGCCGAATTCGTCGCCCAATAAAGCCCATATAGGCTTGCTGACGTTTAATCAATGAGGCATAAATTAAGTAGCCACTGAGCACGAAAAATAAATCAACCCCAGTGTTGCCAACCATTGCCAATGCATTATTAATCGTTGCGGTTGGGCTATCGCTGAATAACCACGGCTGAATTGAACTACGAAAGTGCACCAAAAACACCAGAAAAACTGCGATTCCGCGCAAGCCTTCCATCGAGCGCAGGTTGGTTCCTGCTAAACCACGGGCTAGCTCAAAGCGCTGCCGAAAAAATGCCATAATGCCTCCTCAGCAAAATTCGCCAACCAATCGATGCCCCACACTGCAAAAAACTCAGAACTCAAAGAATCACCGCCACAGGCAGCAACAATGCCAAACAGTTCAGCGTCGATGGGATATCAGTGTGAGGATCGCAGGCTGCGATTGATACGACCTAGTATAGTAGAAATGAATCAATTGATCAAGAACTCGATCTAAATAAAAAAGCAACTTTATCGTCAAAAATAAAGCTGCCTCCTTACATTATTGTTGCTAAAATTATCTTTAGCAAATCAATTATCATTATTCATCGAATGCAGATTAATTCTGCTTAGCATTATTCGTTTGGCCCTGTTCAATCAAAATATTGGCATTATTTTGGGTCTTGTTGATCGCAATCGAACGATTATTAACAATATTTAATGAATTCGATTATCCAAACAATGCTCAGCCTGAGCATTTGACCAAAATAGCCCGAAACCAGCAAACAAGCGTTCGTCCAGCATCAAAGATCCTAACAGCTATCGGTACTAGCAACTTTAGCAGAGTCATGGCGGGGTTGCAATTAAATCAGTCGGTTTTAGATGGTACTTTTGGGTTAAATTGTTGGTGAATTTCTTGGCTATGTTGTCCCAGTAGTGGTGGGGCCAAACGAATACTCGCGGGTGTTGCCGAGAATTTAAACGGAATTCCCAAGACTTTTAAATCACCAATCGTTGGGTGTGGCACACTGACCACCATTTCACGTGCCAACACCTGCGGGTCGTTCAACACTTGACCAACGCTGCGCACTGCGCCCACCGGAATGCCCGCCGCCTGAATTAACGCCACCCACTCGGCGCTTGGTTTTTGGCCGAACTGGTGATTCAGCAAATCAACCAATGCGCTGCGGTACTGCACTCGTTGCGGGTTGGTGCTAAAGCGTGGATCTTCCGCCCAAGCTGGTTGTTGCAAAACAGCACATAACTGTTGCCATTGGCGATCATTGCCGACGGCCAAGGCAAACGCGCCATCGCTGGCCTCAAAGGTTTGATAGGGCACAATCGTAGGGTGAGCATTACCATAGCGGTTTGGCTCCTCGCCAGTTACCAAATAGGCACTGCCAACATTCGCCAACCAAGCAACTTGGGCTTCTAACAGCGAAATATCAATATGCTGCCCCAAACCTGTGCGTTCTCGGGCATACAACGCCGCCAAAATCGCGTTGCTCGCCAACATTCCAGTCGTCAAATCGACGACAGCAACTCCAACTTTGCTGGCCTCGCCCTCGGCGGGTCCGGTAATGCTCATCAAACCTGCAGTCGCTTGCACAATAAAATCATAGCCTGGCAGCTCAGCTTCAGGCCCAGTCGCGCCCATTCCGCTGATTGTGAGCGTGATCAAACGGGGATTTTGCTCGCGCAGGCTGGCTAAACTCAAGCCAAAGCGTTCGAGCGTGCCAGGCCGAAAGTTCTCAACCACAATATCGGAGTGGTTGGCGATTGTGCGAATCAACGCAGCATCAGTGGCAGTTTTGAGATCGGCGACCAATGAGCGTTTATTGCGATTGACCGCCAAATAGTAGGCGCTCTCGCCAGCAACAAACGGCGGCCCCCAGCGGCGGGTATCATCGCCTTGCGGCGCTTCAACTTTAATCACATCAGCCCCAAGATCGCCAAGAATCATGGTGCAATATGGGCCTGCCAGCACCCGTGAGAGGTCGAGCACGAGCAGGCCATCGAGCGGAGAACTCAGCATTGAGCAGTACCGTTAACTAGAAGGAAGTAACTTCCTCAGGCGAATTATTCGCCACAACGATACAATGATGAATTGTTTTGAGCAAATTGTGCGCCACCAGTGTTGCCATTGGTGGGGGCTGCTTGAGCATTTGGCATTTGGCCATTTGGCAAATCAAAGCCTGCTTGACTGTTCGGTGCATCAGTGACTGCCGTACAGTTTTGCTGGACCCAAGTTTGCACCGTTGAACTGCCACCACGGCCAGCGCCGCCCATACCGCCAGTCATGATGTAGCGCAATTTGCCGTCGGCTACCAACTGGGCAATATCAGCGGCATCAATCACCGGATCACTGCCGGAGAAACCGCCCATCATCAAAACAGGCCGCCCAGTTTCAATCACCAACGACGAACCCATCATCGAGCTTGGCACGGCGAGCATATAGTAAGTATCGCTAGTACGCTCTTGTAGATAGGTTGCCAAAGCGCTGGGGCTGCTGCTATCCGAGCGGTTACGATTGCCAGCAAAGCCCGCCGCAAAGCCAGTGGCATTATCGGTTGGGGCAGCGGCGCTGGGCAAGGTTGTATTCATTTGCTCCATCGCCGACGTTTTGTAGGCCCATTCACTAGGGATGAGCAGAATCGCGGCGATGCCAACCGCCGTTGCTGCCACCCGCCACGAAGCTCGGAATGCCAAGCCAGCCGCCACCAGCGCCAACCCAAGTGCCACTGAGGGAATCAGCCAGCCGCTGACGCTGGGCTGCGCAGCAATCACTTGCACTACCAAGGCCGCTGCTACCAAACCAATGAGCCATAAACCAACGATCTTGCTGGCGCTGCGTCGCCAAACCGTGATGCCAATTGCCAGTGTGCCGGCAATCGCCGGAGCAATCGTAGCGCTATAGTAGCCATGCGAAAAACCAGCAAAACTCAGCACGACAAAGGCAGTAACCAGCCAACCAGCCCAGCCCCAAACATCGGCATCGGGCCAGCGGCGTTGCTTGATGTAGTGGGCAGCCAAGCCAACCACGGCGAAGAGTGCCGCTCCTAGCAACCAACCAATGTTAGTGTTCATCGGTGAACTGAACATTCGGAATAAACCCGATTCGCCGCTATCCATGCCTGGGCCACCGCCACCAGTGCGGCCAGTTTGGCCGCCAAATTGGCCGCGCATGCCTTCATCGGTCATACCGTTGGGCGGAGTTTGTGCGTTGCCATTGGGCATTGCAGGCATTTGAGCATTACCATCGGTGGCATTGGGTCGCTGGCGATCATCAGTTGTTGGAATTGCGCCGCCCATGGCTTGGCCTTCGCGTCCAGTCAAGCGCTCAACCCCGTTGTAGCCCAAAATCAAGTTGACAACCGAGTTGGTATCGCTACTACCGATGTATGGCCGTTCGCTGGCTGGAACCAGATCAACCGCGATTGCCCACGAAAAGCTGACCGCCAACAGCACAGGTGTGGTCAGTCCAAGTTGCCAAAGCTTACGCCACCAGCCAGTTTTGGCAGCAAAAAAATACATCGCATAAAAGGCTGGCAAGGGCAAAAAGGCCTGTAGCATTTTGATATTAAAGCCGAGGCCAACCACTGCACCTGCCAATAACAAATATTTAGTGCTGGCACGTTCGGTTGCCACCAAAAACAAGGCCATCGCCCCAACCAAAGTCACGATCAACAACGCATCAAGATTGTTAGTACGTTCGACGGCGATGCTAATTGGGCTAATCGCCTGAATCGCTGCCGCCAATAAGCCTGCCGACCGCCCCCAGCGCCGCGCCACAATCCAATATAGCAGGCCAATTGTGGCTAGCCCAGCCAAAACTTGCGGCAGCACCACCACTGTGCCACTAACCCCAAACAACTTGCCAAAAATCGCCTGAATCCATAACCCTAGCGCTGGCTTGTCAATTGTGACTGAGCCACCAGGCTCGGCTGCTGCAAAGAAGAAGTTATGCCACGATTGGGTCATGGCAACGGTGGCGGCGGTGTAGTAGGTATTGCCTTCAGCTACAGCAGCGAAATTCTGCAAACGCAGCCAGCCAGCACATAGCAAAATGATACTCAGCAGGACCAACGCTTGGCTACGGGTTAATTGGGCAATCCGCCAAGCCAATGGGCGGCGCAGATTGCTCGTCGTGGTTGATGCGCTCATGCGACCACCTCATGTTCAAGATTAAATGTCCAAATTCGATTCAAACCAAAATTCCAAGCAAAACCAACCATCGTCGCCACTCCCTTGGCTAGCACATAGCCATGGCTTTGCCAAAGATCATTGAGCGGAGCTTCGGTTACGGCCACAATCAAGGTATTGATCACCAAGGCGCTTAGGCTAATTGCCCCAAAGCGTAAAAATTGCGGCAACCAAGCGGGATTGTTGCTGGCAAACGTCCAACGGCGATTCCACCAAAAGTTATTGATGATGCCGACGCTGTAGGAAACAATGTTGGCCAAAATCGTCGCCCAACCCAGCATTTTGAGCATGCCCAGCAAGATCAGATCGACCAAGGTTCCGCTGAGGCCAACCAAGGCGAAACGCCACCAACGTTGCCGATCTTCAGCGATTAAAATAGTCATGGAAACGTCCTCCGACCGTGGTTTTGTAACAACTGCTAAATAGCCATGACGTACCGCTTCGATCTCCATTGATGTGGCTTGCGCAAACTTGAGTGTAAACAGCACAGCGCAATTGGTACACAACTGGCTTAATCTCGATTTAGAGGATGGCGGGCTTGGTTGTGCGGCTCTCGCGATTGAGCACGCGATAAAGCTGCAATAATTCACGAAACGCCCGCAAAATAACGCTCAATTTGGCTCCAGTTGGCTTGCCTGCAACCCGTGGGCGATGGCCAATAATCGCCACTTCGGCAATCTGAAAACCTGCGCGTTTGGCCCGCACTAATAATTCAGCGCTAAAGGTGGCCCCGCGTGATTGCACCTGTTGGCGCAGCGTATCGATCACCCGTTGATCGAGCATTTTGAAGGCGCAATCGATATCGCGAGCGGTGTAGCCAAACAAAAGCGTCACCAAATGGCTCCAACCCCAGCCATTCAAGCGGCGCAACACTGGGTCGCGGCGCGGTGCACGATAGCCCACCACCAACGGCGCATGATGGCGACGCGCCACCAATTTTTCCAATTCAGCCAAATCAAATTGACGATCTGCATCGCAGAAAAAAACCAATTTGCCCATGGCGTTGGTTAGGCCTGTCCAAACCGCTGCGCCATAGCCTTGGTTCATGTCGTGATTGATTAAATGCACCTGGTGATGGCGGGTTGCCACATCGCGCACAACGTTGGCAGTCTGATCGTGGCTGCCATCATTGACCACCACAATCTCGCCGTTCAGGCCAAGCTGGTTGAGCACTTGAATGGCATCGAGAATGCTGGCTTCAATATTTTCAGCCTCGTTATAGGCCGGAAAAACAATCGAAAGATCGGGCTGCGAATCCATTGGCGGGCCTCCTAAACACACGAGCGATTGGTGGTCGGTGCTTGTCATAGCACTAGAATGTTTGCTTGGCTTTACTATCGGCCAGCCGTGTGAAAAAATCGTGAATAAACATCGCTAAATTTGTGTAGAAGCTGGGGTACACTGAATATTGTTTCAACTTGGCAATAGGAGTGGTGTGTTATGATCGATTTTGGGCCGTTGAAGGAAGGGAAACTAACGTTGGGCGAGCTTGGGGCAAGCTTGAGCAAGCAAGATCTATGGGATGCAACCGACGAGATGATCGGCGACCTACTCGGTTTATTAACTGATGCGGTTGATGCCGATATCGTCTTTGTGCCATCCGATCCCAAGGCCAATGATCCTGGAGCTTCAGAGGAAGAAAAGGATATGGCTTGGACGTTTGGCCATTTGATTTGCCATGTGACTTCGAGCAACGAAGAGGCCGCCTTAACCGCCTTGGCCATGGCTTCGGGCATTTTGCCTAATGAACGGTTGCGCTACGAAACCCCATGGCGCGATTTGCAAACCCTTGAGCAAGCTCGCCAACGCCTCGAAGAAAGCCGCCGTATGTGCCTGAGCATGCTCGATGCATGGCCCGACCAACCCCATCTTGAAATTAGCAAAGTGTTGTATGAAGCATGGGGGCCGCTCAACGCCCATGGCCGCTACTTCCTTGGTTTGAAGCATTTAAACGATCATGTTGCGCAATTTCACGAAGTAATGCGCCAAGCCAAAGCCGCCCGCAGCTAAATTTCACTTGCCAGAAAACAAGGACACATCGCGATTAAGCTGATGTGTCCTTGTGGTTTAACCCATGATCTAACCGTTTGGAACATGATCATGCGACCAAAGACTGATATTGTTATGCACATTTTAGCATATACTATATAGTCTGCTGGTTCGGGATAACCATCAAAAAGGAGGCATGCGTGAAGCATCTAGATCAGTATCGACGGCTACTGGCGCACCTACGGCCTTACCCTAGGCAAGTGTTCTATGCCTATGGTTCTACTCTATTGGCGGTTGGTTTAAACATCGCAATTCCGCAATTGCTCAAACAAGCAATTGACGAAGGCATTGCTAGCGGTTCAAGTCGTGCTTTGCTGATTACAGCACTGATTATTTTGGGCGTGGCGGTGGTACGGGTAATTTTTGGCTTTGCTCAACGCTACTATGGCGAATGGCTGAGCTTTCGAGTGGCCTATGATTTACGCAATCGTTTTTACGATGCGATTCAACGGCTGCCATTTTCGTTCCATGATCGCTCACAAACTGGCGACCTGATGAGCCGCGCCACCAGTGATATTACCGAAACTGAGCGCTTTGTTGGGGTTGGGCTACTCGAACTTAGCTCAACTATGCTCTTACTATTCGGCATTATCGTGGCGATGGTCGTTGAAGATTTACGCTTGACTGGCTTGGCACTCTTGCCCTTGCCTGTGCTGCTCTACGCCACAATTCGCTTTGGCAACACGGTTGAGCCGCTGTTTACCAAAATTCAAGAGCAAATGGGCAAGCTTTCGACTATGATGCAAGAAAGCCTGACTGGTATTCGCGTGGTCAAGGCTTTTGCGCGTGAGCCATATGAACTTGAAAAATTTGATCGTGATAATGGCGAGTGGTATAACCGCCGTTTTGCGGTAATTCGCATTTGGGGCAATAGCTGGCCCTTTTTCAACTTTTTGGTCGCCATCAGCGTGATTATTTTGCTCTGGATTGGCGGACCACAGGCGATGAACGGCACAATTACGGTTGGCTCGTTATTCGCGATGATCAGCTATGTGCTATTGCTGAATAACCCTGTGCAACGCTTGGGCTTTACCGTCAACTTGGCAGCGACAGCGGTAGCAAGCTCGGCTCGCGTATTTGAAATTATCGATACGTTTGATGAATTAGCCGATAAAGCTGATGCCCATTCGTTGGAGCATGTGCAGGGCAACGTTAAATTTGAGCATGTTTCGTTTGCCTATCGCGAAGGTGGCCGCCCAACGTTGCACGATATTTCGTTCGAGGCCAAGCCTGGTCAAGTTGTGGCCTTGATGGGGCCAACTGGCTCAGGCAAAAGCACGATTACCAATCTCATCCCACGCTTTTACGACCCAATCGAAGGTCGGGTGTTGGTCGATGACCACGACGTGCGTGATTTGGCAATTCAAAGTTTGCGCCAACAAATTGGGATTGTACTGCAAGATTCATTTTTATTTAGCTCAAGCATCGCCGATAACATTCGCTACGGTCGGCCTGAGGCCAGCGATGAAGAAGTGATTGCGGCAGCCAAAGCAGCGCGTGCTCATGATTTTATTTTGCATTTTAGCGAAGGCTACCAAACCAAAATTGGTGAGCGTGGCGTGACCCTCTCTGGTGGTCAACGTCAGCGCATCGCGATCGCTCGTGCCTTGTTGCTCAACCCACGCATTTTAATTTTGGATGACTCGACATCGAGCGTTGACACGGAAACTGAGCACTTGATTCAACAAGCGCTTGAACAACTGATGCAAGGCCGCACAACCTTTGTGATTGCCCAACGCTTGCTGACGCTGAAAAATGCCGACCAAATTTTGGTGCTCGATGCTGGCAACGTCGTGCAGCATGGCACGCACACCGAGCTACTGGCCCAACCAGGCTTGTATCGCACCATCTACGATCTGCAACTCAAAGATCAAGAGGAAAGCCTTGTTGAAGAACAAAGGGCATAGAACATAGAGCATAGGACTTTGTTGGTGTTTTTTGACTTTTGACTTCTGCCTTTTGATTTTATGAGGGTGTTATGACAACCAAAGCTTTAGCACCGTCGCGTAAGCGCGATGATGAAATAGAAAAAAAGGTCGCCGATTTATTGCCCAAGGACGATGAAAATAGCTTGGGCAAGGCCTATGATCCACGGTTGATGCGGCGACTCTTGGCCTTTATCGGGCCATACAAACGCACCATGACCGCCGCAATTGTGCTGATGATTATTGGCACAGTGCTGTCGGTCGTCTCGCCATGGGTGATTGGTCAAGCAATTGACGTGGGAATTAAAGCTCAATCGCTCGATTCGCTCTACACTTGGACAATCATTTTTGCAGTGGTTTCGTTGGGCGAATGGCTTTCCAACCGCTCACGGATTCACTTGCTGGCGATTGTGGGCACGGGCGTGGTTGCCGATGTGCGTTCGGCGCTCTTTCGCCATTTGCAGCGTTTATCGCTCAATTTCTACAATCGCTACAGCGTTGGCCGCTTGATGAGCCGCCTCATTTCTGATGTTGATGTCTTACAAGATTTTGTTACTTGGTCGATTACTGGGCTAACGCGGGCAACCTTCTCGCTGGTTGGCATCACAATTGCCATGCTCTTGCTGAATTGGAAATTAGCGCTGGTAACCTTTGCCGTGCTGCCAATTATGGTCATCGTGACCAACTACTGGCGAGTGCGCGTGCGCCAAGCCTATCGCTCAACCCGCGAACGGATCGCCTTGATCAACGGCTATTTGAACGAATCAATCTCAGGCATTCGGGTAACCAAGAGCTTTGTGCGCGAAGCAGCCAACGGCGAGCACTTCGATGATCTGAATCGCTCATATTTTAACGCCAACACCAGCGCTGCGCGGCTAGCGGCAACCTTTTTTCCCGCTGTCGATTTTATGGGTTCGTTGGCAACGGCCTTGGTCGTGGGCGTGGGCGGTTGGCTGGTGCTCGGCGATAATCTTACGCCGGGGGTTTTGGTGGCGTTTGTGCTATATGTCAGCCGTTTCTTCGACCCAATTTTGGAGTTAGCGCAACGCTACAACACCTTTCAATCAACAATGGCTTCTTCAGAGCGCATGTTTGCCTTGCTCGACACCGAGCCAGATATGCTCGACGCGCCGAATGCCCAAGCCTTGCCTGCCGTGCGTGGTCATGTGATGTTTGATCATGTGTCGTTTGGCTATGCCGACGGCGAGCCAGTGCTGCGCGATGTGACCCTCGAAGCCCAGCCAGGTGAAACAATCGCTTTGGTAGGCGAAACAGGCGCTGGCAAAAGCACGATTATTCGTTTGCTTGGGCGCTTCTTCGATGTCACCGATGGCGCAGTTTTGGTCGATGGTCATGATATTCGAGAGGTAACCCAAGCCAGCTTACGCCAACAATTGGGCATCGTACTGCAAGATACCTTCTTGTTTGGCGGCAGCATCACCGAAAATATTCGTTATGGCCGTTTGGATGCGAGCGATGACGATGTAGTTGCTGCCGCCAAAGCGGTTGGGGCACACAAGTTTATCGAGCGCATGCCCGAAGGCTACGCCACCGATGTTGGCGAAAATGGGGTCAATTTGAGTGTGGGCCAACGCCAAATTCTCTCATTTGCGCGGGCCTTGTTGGCCGATCCGCGCTTGCTGATTTTGGATGAAGCGACCAGCAGTGTCGATACCACCACCGAGCGCCAAATTCAGGCCGCCTTGGATACACTGATGCGTGGCCGAACCAGCTTTGTGATTGCCCACCGTCTGAGCACAATCACCAATGCTAGCAAAATTGTGGTGCTTGATCGCGGCCAAATTAGCGAAATGGGCACGCATGCCGAGTTGTTGGCCCGTCGAGGCCGCTACTACAACCTTTACACCATGCAATGGAGCAAAGGCAACGGCACGATTGGCGAGTAAGAACATAGAGCATTGAACATCGAGCATAGGGGCGCTGGGAATTTCGGTTCTCAGCGCCGCTTAATTTTGATCCACGAAGGGCACGAAGGACACGAAGGGCCGAAACCACGAAGGGCGCAAAGATCGTGAAGGCTGCTTATTCCGCTAGCCCAACCCTGCATCCTGAACACTCAACCTTTTCTGCTTATCGTGGTTTTGCAGGCGTAGCTTTGGTTTCAATGGTTGGGGTAATTGGATGTTTGCTGACGATCATTTCTATCACCGTACTATTGCGTTGCCATTCGACTGAATCGCCTGGGGAAGCAACAACTGCCAATTGGTAAATACCTACTTGCGGCGACCACCTTTCATTGATCTCAACAAAGGTATAGGGTGGCGTATCATCAATTCGATATGGAGTATCTCCATCAAACAGAAAGGCGACATGACCAATCGTTGCGGGGTTTGTATGCACTTGGAGATTAAAATGCTTTGTTGGCAACGAATCAAGGATGATAGTCGCAGGATTGGGCATGGGATCAAAGCCCGGGATTGGCTGGTTTGTATCGCCATCAAGCAAGCTCACCCCTAAAATCTCGATCCTTGGGGCAATCGTCGGAATAGAAATCGTTGGCCAAATAGTAGTGGTTGGATTGAGCACAATCGGCATGCCTTCCAGATCCGTCCATTGATAGGTTTCTAAATTGAACAGAGACTCAAAGTGCCCGCCAACCGAAATAACCAGCGATGGCAACATCTCTCTGACAATCGTCAAGCCGCCTAGCTCGACAGGAAAATGAAAATGATTGATAAATTCACCATTTTTATAAATCGTAAGAAACCCAGCAAGAACCGCGTAATTGGCTGGTTTATGGCGAACGCCATTGGCATCGACGAAAAAATCGTTGCCATTAACTAAGCCATGCCAACAGTTGATGGTAAAACTTGCTGGCCCAGGTTCTTCAGTATAAGTACCACATTCTTTTTGGGTAAAAAGCCGATATTCGCGGGTTGGAGTATTCACAATTGGTTCGTAGATAATCAATGGGGCTTGGGTATGCGATGGTTCAATAGGGCTTGTGGCTGTTTGAAGGGTGGCTGATTGAGCGGAACGTTCGTCATTGCTTATCTGTGTACGACCACAACTTACTGCCAAGATCACGACCACGATCAACCCAATCAACAAACGATAGCGCATCGTAAAACCTCTTCCTTCTTTAATTCTACTCAGTTTGCTATTAGCCTAATGTGTGCAGCCAAGCCCAAGCAATGATAATTAGCTGAAAATGGGCTTATAGTCAAAAAGCTAGGTTAATGATTCACGAAGGTCGATACGGCTATGGGTTCTGCGTTCACATTCCGATCCCCAATCCCCAACTACCGACCTTACAAGAGTAGGTTTTAAGATCCCTCACCCCCGACCCCTCTCCCACGGCGGCGGGCGAGGGGCGTTCCACTGTTCATGATGGAGGGTTCCCCCTCGCCTCGCTCGGCGGGAGAGCGGGCTAGGGGGTGAGGGACTGCCAATCGACGGCGAATCCCATCCAACGATTGTTTAAAACCTACCCTTGTAAGCAACTACCGACCCCCAACTCTTAGGTTCTTTGCTCTATGTTCTTTGTTCTTGTGATTCATCCTGCATGCTGGGCGTTGCGTAGAATATAACTGAAATACATGCTAGGAGTACGCTGATGAAATTGGTTAAACGCCTTGCGATTGGGCTAGTTTTGCTGTTAATCATAGGAGTTGTCGGCTTTGTGGTGTGGGCGAGTAATCCCGCTGCCGCCATGGCAACAGCCAACGAAGCCTTAGTTTCCGACCAAACCGTCACGGTGACAGAAACCGATTGGCTGATTTTTGAGCCAAGCGCAGCACCAACCACAGGCCTAATTTTCTATCCTGGGGCACGAGTTACGCCTGCAGCTTATGCCCCGCTGGCTCATGAATTGGCCAGCGCTGGCTACTTGGTTGTGATTGTGCCAATGCCGCTGAATATGGCAATTTTTGGCTCCGACCGCGCCGATGCGGTGCTGGCGGCTTATCCGCAGATTGAGCATTGGGCGCTTGGGGGGCATTCGTTGGGTGGTGCCATGGCCGCGAAATACACCTATGAACATCCCGATACCATCGATGGTCTGATTCTGCTGGCGGCCTACCCGACGGCCTCGAACAGTTTGGCCGAGCGTGAGCTAGCTAGCAGCATGATTTATGCAAGCAACGATGGATTGGCAACATTAGTTGATATTGAAGCAGCCCGACCACTGATGCCAAGCACCACTCGTTGGGTTGAGATTCAGGGTGGGAATCATGCCCAATTTGGCTGGTATGGTGAGCAATCGGGCGATTTGCCAGCCACCATTAGCCATGCAGAGCAACAACAGCAAACCCTAGATGCAGCGCTAGACGTATTGCAACAACTTGATCAATAATGCTGTGATAGATTGATCAAGTTGGCTGATTACATGGATGAACGTTTTCGTTGGTGGCCGACCATTCGGCGCTATCGACTGATATTAATGCTTTTGCTGGTTGGGGCGGCAGCGGTTCGCTTAGGGCTATGGCTATTGCCAAGCCACCAACCAGCCAATGATGAAGTTGAATACCTCGCGGTTGCCCGCGATTTGTTGGCAGGCCAAGGTTGGCGTTTTTATGATGCGTACCCATGGCTACGTGCTCCGTTGTACCCGCTCTATCTGGCGGCAACCCTCTGGTTAAGCAACAACGATCCCCAACATGCCTTGCTCTTTAATATCGGTTTGAGCCTGATTCACCTGTGGTTGCTGTGGTTACTTGGGCGCGATTGGGCTGGCGATCATCCTCATGCTGAAAAAGTTGGCCTGTGGACAGCTGGCTTGGCTAGTGGTTTGTTGACCTTCGCAACTTTTGCCAATTTATGGATGAGCGAAACGCTCTGGAATGTGCTTTGGGCTAGCAGTTTGCTGCTGATCCTGCGTTGGCAGCGGACGAAACAACTACGTTTTGCCTTGGCAGCAGGCTTAACGATTGGCCTGACGATTCTGACGCGCTCGTTGCCCTTAGCATTTGTGCCAGTATTAATTGGCTGGATGTGGTGGAATTGGCGAGGTTGGCGGAGTGTGCAGCATGGCTTGGCCTTGGGCTTAGTCGCCTGTGCGGTGGTTGCACCATGGTCGTTACGCAATTGGCTGGCTTATGGCCGTTTGATTACGGTTGAAACTGGCTTTGCCTATAATCTATGGGCATTTAGTGAACCAGCACTTGAGCTAAGCGAGATTAATACTATTCTCGCGGCGATACCTAATCCAGCGGAGCGAGCTGATTATGCCTCAGCCAAAGGCCGCGAGTTGTTAGCCGCCGATCCGAGCATTTTGGCGCGTAAGCCTTGGACGAATACGGTGTATCTCTGGCGGATCAAGCCGATTGAGGATCGTTTTATTCAGGCCAATTATTATAGTGATGTGGCTTTACCATATTTAATTGCTGCCTTGATTTTCGATGATATGTGGTATGTGCTGTGTGTCGTGTTGGCACTATGGGGCTTTGCGCGTGCTCCGCGTGATGCCCGCTGGTGGCTGGCCTTGCTCTGGGTGGGTTATATTGTTGGTAGCACGATGTTCACCCACGGCGAGGCCCGTTATCGCCAGTTTTTCTGGCCAATCATGCTGATGTATGCGGCGTTTAGTTTGGCTAAATTACGGGTCAGCACGCCAATTTGGCAACGCTTGGGAGCAAGCGCACTCGGCCTAATCATTGGCTGGGTGATTATTGATCATTCGCCTTGGCAATTGCTGCAACAGCAAATAAGCCGTGGTTGGTGGCGCTGGCAAGCCGACCAAGCCCTAGCGGCTGGCGATTTGGCCCAAGCTGAGGCAGCAAGTTTACGCGCACTCAATCGTTTGCCTTCTGCTGATGGCTGGTTGGCCTTGGCCAACATTAAAGAGCAATTTGGTCAAGCTGATGCTGCACTCGAAGCCTATATTGCTGCGGCCAATCACAACCGCGATTATCCCTTGGCTAGCTATCGCTTAGGCAATTATTTACTCAAACGCGGGGATCTGGCAGCGGCGCGTGAGGCCTGGGCTAACCCCTATGTTGATCGCACCAGCCTGCTGGATTGGGCTTGGCGGTCAGCCGATCGCTCAGCCGAAACACAGATCGATCTTGGGGCTGGCTTGGATATTGGCTTGATCGAGGGATTTTATCCGGCTGAAAACCTGAATGCGAGCACCGCCCGTTGGTCAACCGCTCATGCTCGTTTGCGCCTGCCTGCGGGCGAGGCTGGCGTTGTCCGTTTGCGGATTGCCAATCCACGGCCAGGCGATGCGCCAGCGGCAAACCTGCAAATCTGTGTTAGCGAGCAGCACTGTATCCATGCCGAACTTGGGGCTGAGTGGCGGGTGCTGCATCTGCCACTTGCTGAGAGTTCAAACGAACGTCAGATTGAACTATTGGCTCAGCCATGGCAAGCCCCAAGCGACCAACGTCAGCTGGGCATTGTGGTGGATTGGGTTGAATTAGCGAGGTAAGTATGCGCCGTTATTGGTTGATTGGCATTGGCTTGGCCTTGGTGGTAGCCTCGGTACTGTTTGCGCGTCCGCTCAGCCAACGGGCGTTTGTGCCGATCGCCCAGCGCAATTCATGGTGGCAACCGAGCGTTAATTCCACCATGCAACTACAATTCACTGGAACACCGCTTGATCTTTCGGTTGATGTAACGGTGTATGACTTGGATTTGTTTGATACCAGCAGCGCAACGGTCAGCCAACTGCATAGCCAAGGCCGTAAAGTTGTGTGCTACATCAATGTTGGCGCTTGGGAAGATTGGCGCGATGATGCCGCTGCGTTTCCGAGTAGTGTGCTGGGCAATGATTATGATGGCTGGCCAGGTGAAAAATGGCTGGATATTCGCCAAATCGACTTGCTTGCGCCGATTATGCGAGCACGCATGGATGCATGCAAAAGCAAAGGCTTCGATGGCATCGAGCCAGATAATATCAATGGCTATCAAAATAATACTGGTTTTCCATTAACTGCCAATGATCAATTGATTTTCAACCGCTGGCTAGCCAACGAAGCCCATAGCCGTGGCCTATCAATTGGCCTAAAAAACGATTCCGAGCAAATCAGTGAGCTGATCGATTATTACGATTGGGCATTAACTGAAGATTGTTTTGACCAAGGCTGGTGTGCCGAATTAAGTCCATTTATTGCCGCAGGCAAGCCAGTATTCGCGATTGAATATACTGATACTGGGGCACAAACCAGCCAATTCTGCCCCCAAGCCCGCCAACTGGGAATTAAGGCCATGCTCAAACATCGTAATCTTGATGCCTATCGGCTGGGCTGTACGCCCTAAAATCCACAATAAAACCGTTCCCCTCGCTCCATGCATCGTAAGGTTCAGCGATCACTATCTGCTCACCATCAATTATCCTTGAGGAGATACGGGGGAATTAAAGCCCACTGCGGCTTCCGCCTTGAGGCGGCGATGCAATAAGGGGATGCAGGAATTATGAGTTCGATCATTTAAAGCGTATACCTGCAAATGTTAAGCAATATGCTATAGTTACTGGCGATCAATGGGGATCGTGCGACAACAACTTTACCAATGGACAAGGAACTAAGGCTATGGCAAATCCATTTTTGGAACAACTAGGGCAGCGAGCCTTACTATGTGATGGCGCGATGGGTACGCAACTGTATGGTCGCGGCATCGATTTTGACGAGTGCTTCGATGCCTTGAATCTGACCCAGCCAGATGTCGTGCGTGAAATTCACCAGAGTTATATTGAGGCTGGGGCCGATATTATTGAAACTAATACCTACGGCGCAAATCGCTTCAAATTGGAGCCATTTGGCTTGGCCGATAAAGTCCGCCAAATTAATCATCGTGGCATGAAGCTGGCCCGCGAAGCCCGCGAAATAGCTGGCACCAACACCTTAATTGCCGGTGCGGTTGGCCCTTTGGGTGTTTTATTACAACCCTATGGACCCCTAACCGAGCAAGCAGCCCACGAAGCCTTTGCCGAACAAATTGGCACCTTGCTGGAGCAGGGCGCTGATCTGTTGATGTTCGAGACATTTAGCGACTTGCGCGAGATGCTGATTGCCGTCAAAGCTGCGAAGCAAGTTGGCGATTTGCCAATCGTGGCGCAGATGACCTTTGCCGAAGATGGCCGCACGGTGCTGGGCAACACGCCTGAGGAAGTGGTGCGCAAATTGGTTGAGCTGGGCGTGGCAGTAGTTGGGGTTAATTGTTCGGTTGGCTCGCAACGGGTTTTTCGCGTGGTACAAAGCATGCGAGCCGTCAATCCGACGATTCCGATCTCAGCACAACCAAATGCTGGCTGGCCAACCGAGCGCCATAACCGCGTGTTTTATCCGTCGTCGCCTGAATATATGGCCGATTATGCCCGCCGCATGGTCGAAGAATTGAATGTGCAAATTGTTGGCGGCTGTTGTGGCACTACTCCGCAGCATATTAGCAACATGCACAGCGCCTTGCAGGATCTGAATCCAGCTAGCACGCTGAATATTACGATTGTTGATGATGAAGTGCCAAGCGTCCAATTGCCCAGCAAGAGCGCCGAAACGACCCAACTTGGCCGCATGTTGGCCGATGGTGCGTTTGTCACGAGTGTCGAAATCGATCCGCCTAAAGGCCATAATCCACGGCGTTGCCTCGAAGGTGCTCGCCAAATGCAGGCCGCTGGGGTCAATTTCATCAATGTTGCTGATAGCCCGATGGCACGGGTGCGCATGAGTGCCTTGCCCATGTGTAACTTGATTCAGCAACAAGTTGGCATGGAAACGATTCTGCACTTTACCACCCGCGACCGCTCATTAATGGGCCTACAAAGCGATTTACTCGGTGCGCATGCCTTGGGTGTGCGCAACATCTTGGCATTAAAGGGTGATCCGCCCTCGTTTGGAGCCTATCCTGGTACATCGGGGGTATTCGATGTTGATACCATCGGCTTGGTTAAGGTAATTGCGGGTATGAATAGCGGGGTTGATACGGCTGGCAACGATATTGGCACACCAACCAACTTCTTAATTGGCGTAGCGCTGAATATCAATGCCGAAGACCCCGATTGGGAAATTGATCGGTTGCATCAAAAAGTAGCAGCCGGTGCGCATTATGCCATGACCCAAATTTCATATGATGCAACAGAGCTTGATCGGTTCCTTGATAAGCTTGGCCCACTGCCAATTCCGATTATTTTGGGCTTGATGCCAGTGCAGAGCTATCGCCATGCCTCATTCTTGCATAACGAAGTGCCAGGCATTACCTTGCCCAAGGATGTGTTGGAGCGTATGAAAGAAGCTGGGGCCAATGGTCGGGCGGTCGGAGTACAAGTTTCACAAGAAATTTTGGCTGCTGCCTACGATCGCATTCAAGGGGTCTACATCATGCCATCGTTTGGGCGCTACGAAATGGCCGCCGAAGTGTTGGAAGTGTTGAAAGCCGCTAACGCGTGAGCATGCCCTCGCCCCCTGCCGTATAATGGTAGGTTGTTAACAATGGTTGGGTGGAATTTCCTGTCGATTAATATGCCCCCACCCCTGGCCCCTCTCCCGCCCAGCGAGCGAGGGGGAACCACCAAACCAAAAGCCCCTCACCCGCCGCAGAGGGCAATGGGTGAGGGGGCTTAGCCTTTATTGCAACCTCAACTGATTGTGACAACGATCAGTTCACTCCCAATCGTCGTGGTCGGGGTCGTGGTAGCGCGGGCGGGGCGGCGCAATCGAGCTCATATAATCTTGCAGAATCAAAATCGCAGCTAATTCATCGACATGATCGCGATGTTTGCTTTTTTTGATGCCCATGGCTTCGAGCGAACGCTCAGCCTCAACGCTGGTAAAGCGCTCATCATACAAAGTAATCGGAATCTTGGTGCGTTTTTCCAGCCCACGACTGAAGGCTTGCACCGCTTTGGCCTGTGCCCCAACCTCGCCACGCAAGGTCAAAGGCAAGCCAATCACAACTTCAACCACCTCGTGCTCAGTAATCATGTGCAAAAGCTGAGCATAGGCTTTATCAGTTGGCTGTGCTGGCAAGGTCGGCTGGCCGCTAGCAATAATTCGGTCGGGGTCGCACATAGCCACCCCGATTCGTTTGTTGCCAACATCCAAAGCGATGATTCGGCCATGGGTTGGACGCTCACTCATTCCTGCACCTGAATATTAATTTCGGCTGGATCAACGGGCAAGCGCTCAACTTCGGGCACTGACACAATATCGCCAATCAAGCCACTTTCGCGCAAAGCTTCCAACTGCACCAAGGCTTCGGCTGGGGTTAGGCCTTTGATGCTATCAGCGATTTTCAGTTTAGTGCTATCGGGTAAACCAACTGCGGTTTTGGGAGCAACTTCGACCGTTGCCAGCAACAAACTAGCACCTGAATCATCCAAGCGCACTTGGCTACGCACAATGCTGGTGGTATCGGTACTGAATGATGGGTCTTTGATCCGCAAGGCATTCGGCAAAGCTCGATTCAACTGCTCGGCAAAACTGCCACGCACCGCCAAGCCTTGGAAATTCGCTGTTACGACCAACTCAAAACCGCCATCGGTTTCGGGCACTGGTCGGGTTTGAATATCGTAAAGCGAAGGGTCTTGAGTCAAGGCATCGACATTCGGCAAAAATTCAACATCAGCCAAGACTTCGCCTTCTTGTAGCACGGTTTGCATTTGAGCCGGAATCGCACTGCGGAATTGGGCTACTGCTTGGGGCAGTAACGGCATCCAATCGCTTTCGACTGGCAATTTTAGCAGCGCAGTTGTGCCGCCTTGAATTGGCTCAGGATTGATCGAAAAGAGTGCACCTTCATAGCCTTCAATCGTCCAAACCGGATCTTGGCTAGCAGGCATGTTGTAGCGCGTACCACCAGCACTGGCCACGATTTGCAATGAACCAACCCCGCTGACAATTCCGGCAAAGTTGCCTGTTGCGGCAGGAATCGTCGTTTCGGCTTGGGTCAAAAAGATAATTTCTTCGCCAGCCGAGTTGAGCACTCGAACCCGCGTATTAGCAGGAATTGGGTAGGCCTGGGTGTTGCGGTTATAAACTTCGAGGATGCCAGTCGCCGCTTGATCAGGTTGTTCGGTTGCCGTAATGACCGTACCACGCACGCTCACCGAAATTGGCACGTTGATCAAGCGCCCTTGAATTGCCGCCGAGCTTGGTTCGCTAATTGGGTCGGCTTGATAGTTGAGCCGCACATCTTCGTAGGTTTGGCCGCCAGAGGTTGGAGCTGGTCGCACCACCACGGTTACGCCGCTGGCCAATTTATTGCCAAACAGCAGCCATAACAACGCGATAATTGCAATCGCCCCTAGAATAACCATACCCCACAAGGGATAATTGCGTTTGGGCGCGGTTTGTTGTTTGAGTTCAGCCTTTTCGTCAGCGCGTTTTTGCTCGGCCCGAGCACGGCGAGCTTTGGCATCTTGGCGATGCATATCATCGCTAGTTAATTCAATATCCTCGGGGCGAATCCGTGGGCGAGCTGGCGCAGCGCTGGCCGTATCGCCACTCAGCGCATCAGAAAGATCGTTGAATGAATCAAAATCCCAGCTATCGTTGCCACGCGCTTGTTCATGTTGGCGCAAGCCAGTTTCGCCAGCAGTCGAAGCCACTGAAAGGCTATCAAGGGCATCAGCCCAATCGTCGATTTCGCTGCGGGCTGGTTGACTGGGGGCTGCCGTTGGAATCGGCTTGCTAATGCTGGGGCTGGTTTGCAACCGATCGGTGGTGGAAGCAGAGGGCAACCCTTCCAGCGAAGCCAAAAAATCTTCTTCAGGGCTAGCTGGTGCAACTGGTTTAGCTGGAGCTGGCGGAGCAGCAGGCGCTTTGGTTGAAACAACGGCTGGCTCAATTTCGACCACCATCATCTGGCAAGTCAAAGCCGCCTTAACCACCTTGGGATCGCTGGTATAGAGCGTTAACTCAATGCCCTCGCGATTGGCAGTTTCGCGCAAGCGATCACAGGTTTTACGGCTTTGTAACGAAATCGAGCCTTCGGGCATGAAAATATCAACATGCTCTGCTTTGGCATTGCGCACTTGCTGAATAATGCTATCAATTGGATCAGCAAGGGCAATCGTGATCAGTTCAGTTTTGCCAGTTGTCATTGGGTTGCCCCCAAAGCTTTCAGAATGAACACACATCGGATGCTGTGGTGTTGGCAGGATCGGCAATATTGTACAACGATCTTATCCTGATGAGGGCAACACCACAGTTTGGTCCCTCATTGGGCGATTGGGGTAAGCTAAGAGTGGGTCATCACCCTTAGCCCATTCCTTTCAAGGATAAGTTTTAACCAATGGTATGGATGATCACCAAAATCAGTGATCACCACCCTTCCGTCCCGCCTCAAGGCGGGAAACGCAGGGGGCTTTAATCCCCCTGCACCCCCTCAATGACAATTCGGGATTGTCTCACATCCATCGATGAACCACCGATTCCGTGGTTCGAAACAGGCCTCGATTAAAATCTACCATTACAAGTATAGTGCCCCCTCGCCTAGCTGGGCGGGAGAGGGGGCTAGGGGGCAAGGGCTATTTCCAGTTACAGCAAACCGTTGGCTTCGGCTAAGGCTTGATCAAGCGCAGCCGCATCGCGACCGCCAGCTTGGGCAAAATCGGCGCGACCGCCACCACCACCGCCAACTTTGGCAGCCAAGGCTTTGACTAAATTGCCAGCATGCCGACCAGCTTTGACTTGATCAGCGGTTGCAGCGGCGAGCAGCAAAGGCTTGCCATCGATTACCGTGCCGAGGATCACCACGCCACTGCCAATTTTATCGCGTAGTTGTTCGCCCAAACGGCGGAAGCTATCAGCATCGCTGGCTTCAACGCGGGCGACCACCAATGGCGTGCCAGCTTGCTCAATTTTTTGGGCGAGCAAGCTATCGACTTGACCAGCAGCAATTTCGCCGCGCAAGCGTTCGATTTCGTCGCGGCGAGCTTTTTGGTCGAGCAACAGGGCATCGAGTTTTTCTTCAACTTTGCCTGGTTGTGCACCCAGTTTATCGCCGAGCGTGCGAATCAATTGGGCTTGTTGGCTGACCCATTCAGCAGCAGCGCGGCCAGTTACTGCCTCGATCCGCCGCACACCTGAGGCAACCGAGCCTTCGCTGACGATTTTGAAGAAGCCAATTTCGCCAGTGCGGGCAACGTGAACACCACCGCAAAGCTCGCGTGAGCATACTGGCGCTTCGCTGTTGGTATGGATGTGATCACTTGCATTGCCACAACCAACGGTGACCACCCGCACCACATCGCCATATTTTTCGCCAAACAAGGCCATTGCGCCCAATTCGCGGGCTTGCGGCAAGGCCATTTCGGCAGCCTCAACCTTGCTATCAGCGCGAATCCAGGCATTAACTTGATCTTCGATTTGCTGGAGTTGTTCGCTGCTCAAGCCTTTTTGGTTGTTGAAGTCGAAGCGCAAGCGTTCGGGTGCAACCAACGAGCCTTTTTGCTCAGCGTGATCGCCAAGCGTATCGCGCAAGGCTCGGTGCAGCAAGTGGGTTGCTGTATGATTACGCACAATATCGCGGCGACGCGCTGCATCAACCGTTACGGTGACTTGCTCGCCAAGGCTCACGCTGCCTTTGCTGACTTTGCCACGATGGACAAATACACCAGGCACGGGCTTTTGCACATCGTCGATCACGATGGTGCCATGTGGCCCGACCAACACACCACTATCGCCCATTTGGCCGCCGCTTTCGGCATAGCAGGGCGTGCGATCAAGCACAAAGGCCACTTCTTGACCACGTTGAACCGTGCCAAGCTCCTCGCCATCGAATTCGAGCGCCAAAACATGACCCCAGCTTTCCAGCTCGTTGTAGCCAGTAAAGCTAGTTGGAGCCAAATTACGCTCAGCCCAGCGTTCGGTCACTGCACCTTTTTTGAATTGAGCAGCACCACGGCCTCGAGCGCGTTGAGCCTCAAGTTCAGCCTCATAGCCCGCCAAATCAACCGTCAAACCACGTTCAGCCACGATTCGTTCGGTCAAGTCGAGCGGAAAGCCATAGGTATCGTAGAGCTTGAAGGCATCAGCACCGCTGAAAACGGCTTTGTCGGCTTGATTGGGCAGCATCGCTTCGAGTTGGCGCAAACCACCAGCCAAAGTTTTGTTGAAGCGTTCTTCTTCGCCCGTCACAACCTCGGCAATATAGGCTTGTTTGCTGCGCAACTCAGGGTAGGCAGCACCCATCATATCGATCACAGTTGCGATCGTTTCGGCCAAAAACGGCGCTTTGAAGCCGATCGTTTGGCCAAAATAGGCCGCCCGCCGCACCAACCGCCGCAACACATACGAACGACCTTCGTTACCAGGCCGCAAGCCATCGGCAATCATAAAAGCGATCGAGCGGCTATGGTCGGCTACAACATGATAAGCCGAGCTATTGGCTTGATAATGGTCGCTGCCAGTGCCCAGCAATTCCATCACCGTGTGGATAATTGGCGTGAACAAGTCGGTTTCATACGAGCGAAACACGCCTTGCTTAACAATTGCCAAGCGTTCGAGGCTCATGCCTGTGTCGATTGATGGCTTGGGGAGCAGCGTCAATACACCGTTTTCATCACGGTTGTATTGCATAAACACCAAGTTCCAAATTTCCATATAGGTGTCATCTTCAGAGTTAACACCTTCAGGCACTTGGTTATCAGGATCATCGCCGATGTAATAATGAATTTCTGAGCATGGCCCGCGTGGCCCGACATCACCTGCCGACCACAAATTATCTTTGGCATCGAAGCGCAAAATCCGCTCGGCAGGCATATAGGCCAGCCATAAATCATGAGCTTCTTCGTCGGCAGGAATTTGCTCATCGCCTTCGTAAATGCTGACCCACATGCGTTTGGGATCAAGCCCAATTTCTTGGGTCAGAAACTCCCAGGCAAAGCGGATGGCATCTTTTTTGAAATAATCGCCAAACGAAAAATTGCCCAGCATCTCAAAAAAGGTGTGGTGGCGCGGCGATGGCCCAACATTTTCAAGGTCGTTTTGCTTGCCGGAGATGCGCAAACATTTTTGCGATGAAACTGCGCGGCTGTAGGGACGGCTTTCGCGACCTAAAAAGACATCGTTAAACTGAACCATCCCAGCCACTGTAAACAACAGGGTGGGATTATCGGCAGGAATCAGCGAGCTACTTGGCACGACGGCGTGCCCTTGCCGCGCAAAGTAGTCTAAGAAACGCTGCCGTAGCTCTGAACCTTTCATTTAGGAAACCTCAAGGTACTAAGAACATAGAACAAAGCGCATAGAACAAAGCCAATTATCGTGCTCAAGCCTTTAATGTTCTATGTTCTATGCTCTGTGCTCTCACGATTATACACGATGCTGATGGGCTATTTGTGCATCAGGTTAGGCTTAATTCAAACAAACTATAGGCTTCGTTGGTATTACGCCAGTTGAGTTGGGTGATTAATTGAGCTTGCCGACTGCCCCGCCAAACTGGAGTTAATAAATTTTCGCATTCGGGCAGGGTACGAGCATGAGCCAAAAGCCGGGTTTGGGCGGCCAAATCACCCTCAATTTGGGCAATAAAGCCATCGTGTTCGCAAATCATCCAACCACTGCCATCCGCCAGAACATACAATTCTTGGCGCTCGGCACAGCGTTCAAGCTCAGCTTGATCGAGGTTGCGCACCGTCCACTGATAGACATAGCGACCCGCTTGCTCCTGCAAATTCGCCGCTTGGCTCAGATCAACCAAACGTGGGTCGGGCAAAACTTCGGCTTGCGCAGCAGGCAGATCATTCAATTCGTACCACTCAATAAAGCCTACATTGGCAAAATTGAGTTTTTCGGCCATCGAATGCATGCGCTGATTACTCTGCTCGGTCATATAGCCAAGCGTAGCTGCGCTCCAACTTTTGGCCCAAGCAATCGAATAGTCGATCAATTCGCGACCCAAACCTTGGCCTTGAAGCTCAGGATGAATGCGTAAACCACCAAACCAAGCCTGAGTTGGCGAGAGCACGCGCAGGCGCAGCACCACGACTGGAACTTGCCAACCTGCCATCTCGCCAACATACAAATGGCCTTGCGGCAACCAATATTCCCAAACATCGCCAATATAATCGGGCTGACCATTCCAGAGGGTGTTGCACCAAGCTACAATCGGCTCGCGATCGGCGAGAGTTGCTGGGCGCAACGTCATTCTATTTGAGATCGTCGTCGTCGTAGGCATGTAAATCATCAAACTCTATATCATCAAGGTCAACAGCGCTGCCGTCGCTATCGAAGTCATCAAGGTCAAAGCCAATCCCAGCCAAGCCCGAATCTTCTTCGAGACCACTGGTGAGCGTATGCAAAGCCCGTTGCAACGTTGTAGCATTTTCAGCTGCAAAATACGAGAGGCTATTAGCATTCAAACGGGCTTGCTGACCATCATCAAGTGGGCTGGCTCCCAGCAAAATCACGGGCATCGAGGCAATCGTTTTGCCGTAGGTGCTCAAAAAGCGTTCGAGTTCGCGCTCAGCAAAAATTGATTGATCTTCACTTTCGAGATCAAGCAGCAAAATCACGCCATCGGTATTATGCAACACATGCTGGCGATCAGCGGCAGTCGATCCAGCCGAACGCAAGGTATGCAACATATAAACAGGCTTGATATCCCCAAGGGCAGCATTTGCAGGACGGTAGCGAGCTACGAGGGTTGGTTCTTCGGCTGGCGGGGTATCCCACGTTACTTCGCGTTCAGCTAATGGAATCGCTGTAACCAATTGGGCGGCTAGCTTCACTGCATTGCGGGTAGGTGGGCCAAACAACACGACCTTGCAATGCCATTCATTTGTCTCATGATTGAGCCGTGACATAGCTCCTCCGAAATTCCACTGCAAAAACGATGGGCAGTCGCAAGGATTATAGCATTGTCTCGCAGATTAGCGCTAGCGTTTAATCACAACTCAAGCTGGCCTCTCGCGCACGAAGACGGCGAGGGGCCAGTAGTTTACAACATAGTCCAATCAAAGCTTATAGGGGTTTGAGCCAGCGAATACCTAAACTTTCGATTGAACAATCGCCACTGCATTGCTCGCCACTCAAGCGATCGTGCCAAGTGCCTTGAAGTTTGACGCTTTGGGCTTGTTCGCCATGGTTGAACCACAACACGCCATCGGTCAACTCGATGCGTTCAATTTCGTTGGGCAAGCGTTGGGCAGCGGGCCAGAGCCGTGGCAGCAGATCGCCCAAAATTTCCTCGGTGGGATAGCAGCCCATCAATACTGCTAGGCCTTTGCCATAGGTCGCGGCGGTGATTGCAGCCTGACCCTTTGCGTAGCTTTTGCTCCAGGTTGCTAAGCTATTGGCATGGCTCACATTCAGCACTTCCATCCAAAGTGGTGCGGTGTGGCTCGTCTCGCCAAATTTGACTGCCCACGGCTTGGCTGGGTCGAGGGCGCTCCACTCGGCAACATCAGCCCCAAATAAATCGGTCAAGCCGCTGGGGAAGCCATCGGGAGCGGTGCGATTGTCGCGGCGTTTGGTTAAACTGCGTGGCGTGCAGATCAACGTGCCGCCTGCCTGAACCCACTCACGCCAGCCCGCAGTTTCAGCAGGATTATCGAGCATTGGGGCGACAGCAATCGCTAGTTGATAGGCAGCGAGTGGCGTGCCACGCTGCACAATATCGACCCCAACGCCATAGCTGGTAAGCGTGCGATGGATGGTGCGCAGCAATTGCCAATAATTCCAGCCTTGAGCATGCGGATCGAGTTGTTGCGCCCAATGATCGTCGTAGGAAACCAGCAAGGCAACCTTGCGCGGTGCAGCTTCGGGCTGGCCATGCTGCTGCCATTCGTTGGCAACAATCCGCGCTTCGGTGCTGCCACGCGCTGGCCGATTGGCATGATCGCGCAGGCCGCTATGATATTGCTCTTGGCCGAGCCAACATGCCCGCCAGCGGAAATACAGCACATTGGCTGCACCATGGGCGGCATCTTGATAGCTCCACAAGCGCACTTGGTTGGGTGGCACTGGTGGATTGGTGGGAGTCCAATTGATTTGGCCTGGCTGTTGCTCCATCACCCAAAATGGCTGACGCTTGAGGCCACGAATATGGTCGTGATACATCGCCACCGCTTGCCAATCGGGAAAGCCATGCGGGTAATTATCCCAAGCAATTGTATCGACTTGCTGCGCCATATCAAACCAATTAATCTCATCGTCGCCAGGTGCGATGTTGGTTAAAATCGTGCGATTTGGAGAGTGCTGGCGCAAAATTTCTGCCTGCATCGCGCAATATGCTACCTGCTGATCCGAGGCGAAGCGGCGATAATCGAGCACTAACGAGGGATTATGGCCGCCGCCAACTGGTACATTTGGCAAGGGAATTTGTTGCCAATCGCTGTAGGTTTGGCTCCAAAAGGCCGTGCCCCATGCTTCGTTGAGGCCTGCTAAATCGCCATAGCGTTGGATCAGCCATTGGCGAAAAGCCGCAGCACAATGTTCGCAGTAGCAACGCGCCGAGCCATGATTGCCAATTTCGTTATCGATTTGCCAAGCGGCAACCGCTGGATGCTGACCATAGCGCTCGGCCATGGCCGTGACGATCTGGCGGCTATATTCGATGTACTGAGGATTGACCAAACAAGCTTGGCGACGACCACCATGGCCTAAACGACGGCCTTGGGCATCGATCCGCATTAAATCGGGCTGGTTATGCGTTAGCCAAGCAGGCGGGGTAGCGGTGGGCGTGCCAAGCACAATGTTCAAGCCTTGGCTCGCCAAGGTTTCAATTGCTTGGTCGAGCCATACCCAATCATACTGGCCAGCGGCTGGCTCCATCAAAGCCCAAGCAAACTCGCCAATCCGCACATATTCCAAGCCCAAGGCCTGCATCTGTTTGGCATCATCGGCCCACCACGTTTGGGGCCAATGCTCGGGGTAATAACAAACACCTAATGGCATAGAAACCTCTTTTAGAAAGTCAAAAGGCAAAAGTCAAAGGGCAAAATGCCTATGCAGCTTGAAAATATCCTTGGTTCTGCCTTTTGATTTTTGCCTTCTGCCTTTTGATTTTACCCTTTGACTGCGCCTGCGAGTGCGCCGGAGATGAATTGGCGCTGGAAGGCGATAAAGATCATCATAATTGGTAGGGTGGTGAGCGCTGTGCCCATCATCAATTGGCCATAATCGATAATTGATAAGCCAACGAGGGCGTTGATCCGCACGGGCAGGGTTTCCATGGCTTTGTCGCGCATAATAATCAACGGCCAGAAGAAGCTGTTCCATTGAAACATAAACGAATAAATTGCCAAGGCCGCCAAGGTTGGGCGCATCGTTGGCAGCGCCACGCTGGTGAAAACCCGCCACTCGCCAGCACCATCAATTCGCGCAGCATCAAGCAGATCATCAGGCAAGGATTGCATGCTTTGGCGCATCAAGAAGATGCCAAATGGATTAGCTAGGGCAGGCAAAATCACCGCTTGATAGCTGCTGATCCAGGTTGGATCGCCAAAGAGCGTAATTTTGGCCATGAGCTGAAACAGTGGCACGGCGGTGACATGATAGGGAATCATCAAAACTAACAAAAACATGCCAAACAAGATTGAGCGCCCGCGAAAGCGGAATTTGGCAAAAGCATAGCCCGCCAGCGAAGCGATAAAAACGCTGAGGCTGGCATACACCACCGCAATAAATGCCGAATTGAACAGCGAACGCCCAAAGCCATTGGCAAACAGGCCTTGAATATTCGACCAAGCAGCGCTGCCAAACCACAAATGTGGTGGAAAGCGCAGCACTTCGCTTGAGGGCTGCGAGGCTTGGACAAACATATAGTAGAAGGGGAATAGTGATAAAAATGCCCCAACGACCAATAAGAGATAGATCGCGCCACGCTGGAAGCGGCTCACAAAGGGCTTAGGCACAAGTTCATCGGAAAGCTTGGTTTTTGCCATCGCTTAGTCCTCCCCGCGCTGGGCGATGCGAAATTGTAAAAGCGAAAAGACGGCGATGATCAAGACCATGGCGTAGGCAATTGCTGAAGCATAATTAAACTCGGCATTTTGGAAGGCCGTGCGATAGAGCAAGGTGGCCATGCTGAGGGTTTCATTAGATGGCCCGCTGCGGGTCAGCAGATATGGCTCATCGAAAATTTGCAACGTACCAATGGTTGAAAGCACCGTGGTTAGCAAAATCGTGGGGCGCATCATCGGTACGGTAATCGCCCAGAATTTGGCCCATGCGCCTGCGCCATCAAGCTCTGCCGCCTCGTACAATTCGGTTGGGATACTCTGCAAACTGGCGAGATAAATCACCATGTTATAGCCCGTCCAGCGCCAGGTAATTGCCATAACCAGCGAGAATTTAGCGGGCCAAGCATTAGTAAGCCAGGGCACAGGCTGCACGCCCAAGCCATTGAGCACATAGTTGATCAGGCCTTTTTCATCATTCAGCAGCAGCCGAAAGATCAAGGCTACCGCGAATAAGGCGGTAATTGCTGGCAGAAAATAAATTAAGCGAAAGGCTGTGCGAAATTTGAGCACGGCGCTATTGAGCAACACCGCCAAGACCATGGCGAGGCCAAGTTGCAGTGGCACTTGAAATACCAGCAAAAACACCGTGTTGATTAGTGCTTTACGAAACACCGTGTCGCCGAACAAGCGCCGATAGTTATCGAGACTGAAGCCGCTGTTAGGGTTGAGTTGGCTCTCAAAGCTCAATTGCAACGAGGCAATAATTGGGTAGAGCATAAAGATGCCAAAAATCAACAATGCTGGCAGTAAAAACATGTACGGGGTTAGTCGCCGTCGCCATTGGTGGCGGCGCTCTGCTGGTGTAAGTAGCTGCGACCCCATAGAACCCTCCTAGGCAAAGGCCATTAATTCAAACTCCCCTCTCCCGCCATACGGGAGAGGGGTTGGGGTGAGGGTATGACCTATTGGGCGATTTCGCGGCCAGTTTGGTTGGCCAATTCGGCAGCAGCTTCTTGCAGAGCTTGTTTGGGGTCCATGCCTTGGCTCAGCACTTTGGCTTGAGCTGAAGCCAAAACTGCTTGGCCTTTAGCATAGTCTTTGGTGTAGGTTGCTGGTGGAATGTTCTTAATTTCATCAGCAAACAACTTCCAAATTGGTTGGTTGTTGAAGAAAGCCACTGGCTTGCTATAGAGGTCAGCGCTGTAGGCTGGCTGATAGCTTGGCCAAATGCCGAATTTTTCCATCATAATGTTTTGGCCTTCGCTGGTGGCCAAGGCATGCTCAACGAACAACCAAGCTGCATCGAGATTTTTGGTTGCAGCCGGAATTGCCAAGGTCGAGCCACCAAGGTTGGCAGCGCGATTGCCGCCTTTTTCGAAGGCTGGCAACAACATCACATCCCATTTGCCTGAAAGATCAGGCGCTTGGTCGATGATTGTGCCGCTATACCAGACCCCAAATGGAACCGTGGCAACATCGCCATTCTTGGTCGCGGCAACTGTACCATCCCAACCATTGATATTGGCAACTAAGCCTTTATCGTTGATTTCTTTGAGCAAGGTCAGCGCTTGTACCGATTTGTCATTGGTCAGGTTGATTTTGCCATCGTTATTGAAATAACAGCATACGCCCAATTGGCTGGTCATCATGCGGAAGCCAGCATCATCGGCCACAATATCGACTGGCAAGAGCTTGGTTTTGCCATCGGTCGCGGCCAAAATCTTTTCGCCAGCAGCGATCAAATCGGCCCATGTTTCGATCGATTTAGGATCTACGCCAGCTTGCTCGAAAATATCAACGCGATACCACAAACCAGTTGGGCCGGAATCCCAGGGAATCGAGCGAATTTTATCGCTAATTTTGGATTGGGCCCATTTGGAAGGATCGAAATCTTTTTCGTATTTGCTGGCGCGGCTGGTTAAGTCGGCCAAGCCATCGGGGAAGGTTGACGTATAGACATCCATGCGGTCGGATTCGATCGCGACTACATCGGGTAAGCCCGCGCCGCCAGCTTGTAAGCCCGAAGTTAGCTTATCGTAGACATCTGTGCGTCCAATATCTTGGACAGTAACTTTGACGTTGGGGTATTTTTGGTTAAACGAGGGAACCGTTGCTTCGAGGCTCTTGGCGGCCACATTCCAAGCCCAAACCGTAATTTCGCCCTTAACTTCGGCGGGATTGGTCGAGCCGGTGTTGCTGGTAGTGGTTGCGGTGCTATCACTGCCACAGGCAGCCAAAATCAGCGTCAATACCAACAGGCTAATTAACGAACCATGAATCTTGCGACGAACCATCATCGGGTCTCCTTGCGCTACATTGCACATACCACCATACTGCGAATTATTAGGTACGTTCTGGCTTGTGGAAATTTAATCGGGGCTGACCTCCTTTGCTTAGCTCTAGGTACGCATTAACAGAGATCATGGATTAAATTATTATAGCTATCATAGCATATTCTGGCTATTTCGTGGGAGCGTTTCCATTGCTTGTAACGATCCATTTCAGTGCTTTCTAAGCTTACTTTCAGCCATCGCTCATTAACGGCGAGTGATGCAGTCTGTTACGCTTAGGGCGAAGATAGTTTATTGGAGGATGCTATGCGTCGCTTGATCGCTCTTGGCGTGCTCGGATTGGTGCTTACGAGTTGTGGCCAAACCACGAAACAACCATCAGCAGCAACGCCAAGCCCAAGCCAAGCCTTGTTGATTACGCCAACGCTGGTAGAGCCACCACCCACACTTACAGTCCTCACCAGCGCTTTACCGACCCATTTTGATTTCGTTGAAGCCGAACCATTATTCGTAGAAGCAATCCCGCCAGCATTGGAAGTCCAGCGGGTTGATGCGGATCTCCGTTGGCAAGAATTGCCCAACGCTGCCTTGCTCGTACTGAGTCAACGTTTTGATGATTCTGTCGCTGCCTTGAATTATCGTGATCTAGGGTTGTTTGATCCACAAGGCCAGCTTTTATTTTCGCCCAACCACGAGCTAGAAAAGCTTGGTTGGTGTAGCTCTGAGCATTCTGCTTACGCCCCGTCTGCCCAATGGTCAGATGATGGTCGCTGGTTTTTGCTTGGTTGCCAAGCCGAGTTGGAACAATTTCGCTATGCGATTCTTGATCTTGCCAAAAATCAATGGCTGCTAATTAGCGCCGCCGATTCGACGGGCGAACAGCCTTCGGATGTTGGTGTCTTGCTCCAACATAACCAATTTTGGCTGACCTATAATCATGCTCCATCACCAGCAACATGGGTCTATCAGTTTGAGCCAGCTACTGAGCACACAACCGAAATCAGCGTTTTTGCGACGATGGATAGCAATGTTTCTAGTGGATTAATCGATATGCAAGCACAACCTGATGGTCGCATGTTGTTTCATGGTTGGCGGGCAGCAGCACGAGGTTTATATTTATGGCAAGCAGGCCAATTATATAGATTACAGTTTGAGCAACCGTTGCTGCTTGATGAGCGCCTAATTTGGGCTGAAAACAATGAAGCTGCGCTGGTTTATCATACCCAATCGATTTCATCAACCCTTCAACAAACCTACGAACTTAAGCTTGATCTAAAAACCCAGCAGGTAAGCCTTTCCAATACTAGCACCGCTTGGATCGCACCACCCGCAACGGTTGCTCGCAATGGGTATAGCTGGAACTTACGGCTTGATGGCTGGCATTTTGAGCATAACCAACAAGCAGTAGCGTGGTTGCCAAACACCGAGCAGTTATTTACAGCTTTTGGCGATTGGCGCAAAACTGATGGGGATGCTTGGATCTGCCAAGTTGAGCAAGGGGTTGGGGCCAATGTTTTAGCCATTGATGCTACTGGCCAAAGCCGCCAATTTTTGCATTATCCCAATGTGGGGTTTAGTTATCCCGATTGTGTCAGCGAATCGCCATCTGGATTGCTGGCAATCAGCCTCAGCAATAACCGAATTGTGCTAGTTGATGCCCAAGGTCAAGAATTGGCGACAATTGTTGGGGCTAGCCGTGGCTGGCGGCCAACAGGAGAATAGCCGCTATCTTAATTCAAGGGTGCGAAGAATGATCGAATCTGGATCAACAGCCTTAGATTCACATACCTACTCAGCGGTTGAATTGGTACGCTATGCCTTGCATGATCCTGCCAAGTTCAAGCAGGTTGATGCCATGCTGGTTCAGCGGATGCCCGACCCTGCTGCTGCCAAATTGCTAATTGCTGCATTTGAGGCTGGCACAGCTCCCGCGTGGTTGGTAGCGTATTTGATTGGGCGGATTAGTGCAGATTGTGGATATGCAACGGCTCGCACAATTGTGCTGGCTACGCCTGGCCAGCTAGCCGAGAGCTATGCGGCGGTGGCAATGGTGCGCATTCGTGGAGCACGAGCCTTTGCTGATTTGGCTGAATTGCTTAAAACCGCCCCGCAACGTGCTAGCCGCGAGGCCGCAGCGAGTGGGCTGGCTGAGTTTGGCTCGGTTGAAGCGACTGAGCTCATTTTGGCGGCAGGCCAAGCCCAAACAATTCGGGCAACTATTGCGCGACGCTTGCTCACCCCAACCCCTCGGCAATTGTAGGCGAGGGGTTGAGTGCAACGCATGATTTAGGGAGTAGCAACTTTTTGCTTGAGGCTATTTTGTAGTTCGCTGCTCAAATTGGTGAAAAAGGTGTATTTGGTTTTTTCTTCGATGGTGGCAACCGAAACGATATAATCGCGCCAATCTTTATCGCGAATGCCATCGCGATTGGGCATTCGCAACGCAATCACTTCGGTGTTGCGGTTGATATCGCTGATCTGATCGTTAGCATCAAGCACCAGCGCAATCTTCCAAACATACTTGGGCACGCGAATTTTTGGGTCGCCAATGCTGCCGTCGGAGCCTTCGGGGCCAGCGATCAGATAAAGTTGCTTGCCATCACGCACCAAATCGCGGCAATAATCCTCAAATTCTTTCCATGGGCCTTGGTTATTGTCGGGAGCTTGCGGCACGATGTTAGTCATATAAAACACCGAGCGATTGATACTTTCCGAGGCGGTGCGATCGGCTGATGGCAACATGTGGCCGCGATCATAGCCGCTGTTGGTGTAATCGGTCGGCTTAACTCGATACCAGCCTTCGGGCAAATCGGGGTCGGTGGTAAATTGGCTGCGGTCGGTGTTGCCTAAATCGCCAATATCGAGATGCCAACTGACCCAATTGAGAATATTCAGTTTGCGATTATAGGCCAAACTATATTCTGGGCGCTGGATCAAGTAGTTATCGCTGCTGCTAGTTTCGGGCAAGGCTCCACTAGGGTTGCCCAACGCCATGTGATTCACTTCGGCTTGCGGTTGATTTGAATTATTGGAGCTACCTGGTTTTGGCGTGGCCAGAAATTGCTGAGCATCGCAGCCACTCAACAATACAATCAGCGTGATGATCCCAATCCAAAAACGGCGCATAAACATCCTCACAGCAACTAGAATGGTTTCTGCTAGGCAGTGTAGCACAGTTGGGCGCTTTAAACGTGCATGAGCATTGGTAATCATTCTCACAATACACAAAAACACACGCCCCACATGGAGCGTGTGCTTGGAAACGAGATTTAGCTAGTGCTTATTGTACGCCACAAGCCGTCCAGGCTTGAGCAGTTGCGTTGTATTCAGCGCTGCTTGCGCCATAGAGGTCGCGGGCGGCGTTGAGGGTTGCGGTGCGCACGGCCTTGAAGTTTGAGCTTGGGGTCAAGTAGACCGTCAAGGCACGATAGAAGATCGCAGCGGCTTTTGGTCGGCCAATGCCAGTTACTGCTAAGCCAGAGGTGCGGTTGGTTCCACCTTGAGCCAACAGATAGAAGACTTGGTTTTGAATCCCACTGTTGATGTGCACGCCGCCATTATCGCCAGTGCCAGTGTAGCGCTTGCTGTAGTGGTCGGGGTCGCCTTCGGCGGCTGGGTTCGACATATTGCGCAACGCATCGCCAGCGGTGGCTGGGGTGTAGATGTCTTCGCCAATCAGATAATCGCCTGTGCCGCTGCTATATTCGACCATTGTGCCGAAAATATCCGAGAATGATTCATTAGCAGCACCTGATTCGTTGCTATAGATCAAGCCAGCGGTTTTTTCGGTCAGACCGTGGGTAATTTCGTGGCCTGCAACATCGAGCGAAACCAATGGACGGAAGGTTGTGCCATCGCCATCACCATAGGTCATGCTTGAGCCGTTCCAGAAGGCGTTGTTATAGCGATTGCCATAGTGCACGCGGCTCAATACGCGGAAGCCATTGCCATCGATGCCACGGCGGCCAAAGCTGCTCAAGTAGTAGTCCCAGGTCAATTGAGCGCCATAGTGGGCATCAACGCCAGCGCTTTGAACGTTGGCAGTCGTGTTGGTTCCCCAAACATTATCAGCATCGGTGAAGGTGCTACCGCCAGTGGTGCGGTTGTTCATGTTGGTGGTGTACATCCCGCCGCGTGAGTTATCGCGCAGATAGTAAACCCCACTCACCAAGTCGGTGGTAATTGAGACATTGCCGCTGTATAAGCTCTTGCCAGTCCCAGTCGCGTTGACTCCATCCATGTCGTTGTAGTACAACTCAGTTTCGCCAGTTTTGGCGTTGATGAAGAACTCGTGGTGAGCGGTTGCTTCGCTGCCATCTTCAATGTGCAAGCTTACTTGGAAGACGATCACCGAATCTTTGCCTTCGCGTGGCAAGATTTTGAGTTCGCTACTGACTTCTGTACCGCTCGCGTTTTTGGCGTTGAAATCATACTTGACTTGGCTTTGAGCAATTTTGATCGCCTCGGCCGAGCTTAAGCTAGCGCTGGTATCAATCCCATCAACCGCGAAGAGTTCACCACTTTCTTGGGTCACATTGCCTTTATTGTCGAGGTGCGCAATGACTTGGCCGCCAAAGACTGGCAAGCCAGCATAGGTTTGGTCAAGGCGCACGTTGATGCCCAGATCATCTTGATCAACGCCACGCACTTGCAAATTGGCGCTATTGGCACCCTTGCCAGCGAAGTGATTCAAGCTGGTATCAACCGCTGCGGTGACCCAATCTGGGCGCACGCCTTTGGCTTCGGCTTCGCGATAAGTGCGGATCAACTGCCCGCGAACTTTGTCGTAATCTTGAGCACCAGTGCTAACAGCAGAACCAAAGACAGCCCCAACTAAACCGAGCAATGCAGCCACAGTGATTAAACGTTTGCGAACCATAAAGAATTATAACCTCCGCAATTTGTAGGGATTTCGAGAACAACTAGCTCATCAGCAAGCCACCACATAAAACAGCAGCTTATTCAAAATTGACGAAAATAGTCATACAGCTGGCGCATCAACAACGAGCGTTGTTCATAGCCAATTACGAAATTGCAGTGCCGTGGCAGGTCTGGCGCTGGCTTCTCTGATGAGGTCGGGCGACATCATGCTAGAAGTCATCGGTTGGCCAAAGCTGGAGCATTATCATGCTCATGGCGCTTATGGAAGGGTCTGAGTCTTGGTTTGCTTGAATAGTACTATCGGCGCAAGAAAACAATACCACGCCCTATTTCAATATGCAAAATTGTTGATACGTTGTTTCAACTAATTTTTAACTATTTTTAGGCCACTACAAAGGGATAAAAATTATTTTACTATTTTTCACCACCATCCAGTGGCAATAGTGACATGGGGGATTTTTAGGGGATTGCGGCTCTAAAAAACCAGCATTATTGAGGAGTTTGCATATGCGACTTTGTGGTTTTACTGCTGGCTGGCTGCTTGGGCTGTGGTTAAATGATAGGCTACAAATAGCATGGTATCTATATTTTATGGCATCAATAGCGATTATTTTACTCATTATCTATATCCGAAAATCATGGCGGGTTATGCTGATAGCAATATATGCTGGTACTATGCTAGGGGTAGTACGAATGGCGGTCAGTCAAAATTCCTCAAATCTTGACGATATTCGTCAACAGATTGGCATGACAACTCGTTTAGAAGGAGTAATTGTCGGCCAGCCGCAATGGACTCCACAGCAACAACGGGTGGTTTTAGCCGTCCATGCTTATCAAGATAATCAGCAACGAGTTGCCACAACTGGCAAGATTATGTTAACTCTTCCAGCCGAGCCACCACGCAGTAATGGCGAACGTTTGTTAGTCAGCGGCACAATCATCACGCCAACCGCTAGCCCAAATTTCGATTATGCCGACTATCTACGTCGCCGCTCGATTTATGCCATGCTTGAGCCTGCAACCGTTGAACAAGCCTTGCCTGCAAAAAATTCAGTCTATCAACGCTTAATCGCGCTCAAACAGCGCTCGCAAACAATCATCAACCAAACGTTGCCGCAACCGCAAGCAGCAGTTTTGGTCGGAATGTTGCTGGGAGTCAAAAGCAGCGTGCCTCAAACTGTGTGGGATACCTTCAATCGCACTGGGCTTTCGCATATCTTAATCATCTCAGGCTGGAATATTACAATTGTGGTGGCGGCGTTATTGGGTTTGGGCAAGGCCTTAAAGCTTAGTCAACGCCACGCCACCATGGTGGCAATTGGCGCAATTGTGGTGTATGTAGCCTTTGTGGGAGCTAGCGGGGCTGTGATTCGCGCTGCCTTGATGGGCGCAATCGTGGCACTAGCCCAGCCGCTTGGTCGCAAATCCGATGCTTGGGCGGCACTCGCGGCAGCAACTTGGCTCATGACCCTGATCGATCCGCACACCTTATGGGATTTAGGCTTTCAACTATCAGCTTTGGCCACGGCGAGCTTGTTTGCTTGGGGCAAGCCAATTGAAGCTCAATTGCGGCAGTGGCTGCGTTGGCGCTGGCTCGAATGGATGATCGAGCCATTGACCGCAACATTGGCCGCCCAAATTTGGACACTGCCGATCATTCTGTATCATTTTGGTAATCTCTCGTTGATTGCACCCGTCGCCAATGTACTGATTGTGCCAGTTGTGCCGTTGATTATGGCCAGCGGCGCAATGCTAGCATGCTTGGGGTTGTTTGGCCGTTGGTTAGCATTGCTGGCCTTGCCAATCACATGGGCGGCATTAACTTGGGTCGTTGAGGCCGCCGAATGGCTGGCCGATTTATCTTGGGCAGCGGTCGAAATTCCTAGGTTTGGCATGAGCTGGCTGGTGCTGGCGTATGGCTTGAGCGTTGGGGCGAAGGCGTGGATGGTTAACCACGAAGAACGCGAAGGACGCGAAGTAAGAATTTAACGCAGAGGCAAAGAGAGGGCTAGGGGCCAAGAAACATAGTGGTAAACCAGAAAACAACTTAGAGCTAGCAGAAAATCAAACAAATCAGGGGCTAAAAATGGCTCACTCTTTGCGAAGTTTCATCCATAATTATGAGACTTCGTACACCTAGGGTTAACCGCCCTCCGAGCAAACCACCCGTACTTCGGGCTTCCCCACGAATGCGAATAGTATTAGCCAAAGATCACAGTAAAGCTTCATAGGCAGCACATTATCGATCGCCTATAATCAATATAATCAGCGGAGGTTGCCTATGTCACAGCTTACGGAACCTTGGGTGTTTGAGGAAAACCCAATGGTAAATACCCAGCACAGCCAGGTTGCGGTCAAATTAACCGGCGCGGATACTGATGGGGCGTTTTCGTTAGTTGAATATACCAGCTTGCCTGGAACGAGCGTTATGCAACACATCCATACCCGTGAAGATAAAACCTTTATTATTCAAGCGGGGGTCTTTGAGTTTTGGATTAATGGTGAGACGATTGTTGCCGAGGCGGGGGCAACGGTTAATCTCCCAATGGGCGTGCGCCATTCATTCCGCACGCTTGGAACCAGTCCCGGCATAGCATTGATAGTTGCGGCTCCGGCAGGTTTCGAATATTATTTCAATGATTTCAGCCATGCCCTTCAAGAATTTGGCTTACCATTGCCTGCTGCCGCTTTGCAGCAGCTGAATCAAGCCTATGGAATCATTTTTGAATAATAAGGATTCGTCAATATGCCCCGATTGCCAATCCTCGCACGGGATCGTCGGCGCTTGCAGATCGCTGGGTTATTGCTTGGCGCTGGGTTAACTGTGCCGTTGCTGCTTTGGTGGACGTTTCCCGCAACCTCTCCCGCGCCGCTTGGGGCAACGGCCACACCGCAAATTGTGCGCGTCGGCGCAACCCTCGATGAGCCAATTCCTGCTGATTGGCAAGCCCCCGTTTTAAACCCCGAACTCGAAGCCCAGGCCTTGGCTATCCCTGAAACCTTGCCGTTAACCGCTAGTGCGCTATTGTATGATTCGATCTCTGCTGATACGGTCTTTACTACAACAATTGCTGGGTTGGTTGCCAGCGAGGAATTGAATTTGCGCGATGGCCCGAGCGTTGATTATTTGCCCATGGCGATTTTGCTCAACACCACGCCGTTGACAGTAGTTGGCCGATTTGAGGGCTGGCTGCAAGTTGTAACCCCGCAACGAGCGCTTGGTTGGGTTGATGATAGTTATGTGGCCTTGGCCAGTTCAGCCCAAACCCTGCCCCAAGTTAATCTGCATGCCGACCCAAATCCAGTTTTAGTGGCGGGATTAACGGTTGAACGAGCTAATGTTCGCTCGAAGCCGCAAACTGAAGCTGAAATTATCACGACCTTGAGCGCTGAGCATGGGCAAGTCAATTTATTGCAACAACGTGAGGGTTGGTTCAATGTGCGCACCAACGATGGCACTGAGGGCTGGGTTTCCGCCGAACTGTTACAAGCCGATGCCTATATTTTGCGGCGTGTGCCAACCTTGAGTGCCTCGCCCAACGCGCTTGAAGCGGTGCGTTTGGCCCGCAAATATGTAGGCTATCCCTATGTTTGGGGCGGCGAAACTCCGCGCGGTGGCTTCGATTGCTCAGGCTTGGTGCTGTATGTTTATGGCAAATTAGGCATCGATATGCCCCATAGCGCCGCCGAACAATGGACTGGTGGTTATGGCGAGAAAGTTGCTAGTCGCCGCGATTTAGTGCCTGGCGATATTGTTTTTTTCAAAAATACCTATAAAAAAGGCGTGAGCCATGTGGGCATTTATGCTGGCAATGGCAAAGTGATTCAGGCGCTCTCCGAGAGTTTAGGCATTCGCGTTTCCGATTTATCCAATAGCTATTGGAGCAGCCGCTATGTTGGGGCAATTCGGCCATTTCCCTAGTTCAATGCCGATTGTAAATCGCGATAGATCGCCACATTATCAAAAACAATCCCCAAATTGACCAAAGCTTGAGCTACCTCTGGCCGCACGCCAATTAGGGCAACCTTGGCTCCCAGCAATTGGGCAGCATCAATCAAACGCAGTAATCCAGCAGCCACATCATTATCAAACCATGAAAGCCCCGTTACATCGAGCAACAAGCGTTGAGCACGACGACGTTGAATTTCGCCTAAGGCAATCGCCTGTAAATCGCGTAAGCGTTCATTTTCCACAGTGCCGACAATTGGCAACACCAAGGTATCGCGGCTAACTGGCAGCACTGGCACGCTTAATTCGCGAATTGTTTGGCGTTGTTGCTCAATTTGGGCAACATAGGCTGCTTGCTCTTGATTACGTTGCTGTAATTCGCCGAGCGTCTGTTGCAATTGCTGGGTGCGTTGCTCAACTTGTTGTTCTAACGAATCGCGCGATTCTTCTAGCGAATAATTAATTCGTTTGACTTCACGCAAGGTCAAATTCAAGCGTCGATGAAAACTAAACAAAATTGAAATAATCATGGTGACGATTGGTGCACCAGAGGTAATCATAATCAACAGCACATTGATTTTTGGATAATTATATTGATCATTGAAGATAAAGCCAAAAAACAAAATGATAATAATTGAAAGCCAAGCCACAATACTAATCCGTTTGAGGTTATAGCTATTAACAAACTGAACCGCAATAATCAACATCAAAAAAACATACAAAACACTGAGTGGCCATTCAATTGGATTGAAAAAGGTAATGATCATTGGCAATAAGGTACAGCCAAGCATCATAAGGTAAATACTACGATTGATCTCATTCCGGCGAGCAAAAAAGCGAGCGGCAATGAAAAATAAGCCTTGTATCAGCACCGCAAAACCGCTAAGCGGAATTTTCGATTGCATGATGAAATCCGAGGCATCGGGAATCATCACAGTCAGGCCAGCCCCGGTAAATAGTCCAAGGTAAATTGCGATGGCAGTTAAGCCCAGATAACGGCCTAAACGCAGATGATCAGGCAGTTGATCAGGGTCAACAATGCGAGTGCTTTGCATAGATCACGTTCCTTTTGCCACACAGTGTTGCTATTGTATCAAATTTTCGACATATGCTAATACAACAAAAGAGCAGCCAAGCTTGGCTGCTCTTGATCAATTGAGTTAGGCGATGTTGGGACTATTCTTTGTTGCCAAACAAGCCGCCGAGCAAGCCTTTGGCTTTATCAGCGACATCCATAATATTTTCGCCCGTCAGAAAGCCCTCGACTTGACCGCGCAAACCTTCTGGCAGTTTATCGCCCAAAAAGCCTTTGACCACTTCAACCGCCTTGTTGGCTTGCTCTTCGTTTAAGTTGGCCTTCTCGACAAGTTGGGCAATTAACTCTTTCATGGGTCACTCCTACGCTGCAAAAATCCTAACACTCTGAGTGTAGGCTCAAAAGTTTACCTAAAGGTTAACGAACGGTTAGAAAGCCTTGGCTTTGGCGCGTTCACGGCCATAAACCAAAATATCATCAAGGAAGCGCGATGGATTACGTTGGTTGCGTTGGCGTTTTTTGGCATGCGAAAGATAGAGTTGTTCACCTGCGCGGGTCAAGGCCACATAGCACAAACGCCGCTCTTCTTCCACCCCGCCTGCTTCGACCAACGAACGTTCGTGGGGCAATGTACCTTCTTCCAAGCCCGCCACGTAGACAATTGGCCATTCCAAGCCTTTGGCTCCGTGGATGGTCAGCAATTGAACAGCATCACGCTCATCTTTGTCTTCAACGTTGGTCAGCAGGGCAATTTCCTGCAAAAAGGCTGCGAGGCTGGTATGTTCGCCAGCAGCAACCCGTAATTCTTCAAGGTGGGCCAGGGCATCACTGCGCTCAGGGTCGTTCCAGTCTTTTTCGATCATGGATTGATAGCCACTTTCTTGCAGCACCGTTTGCAACAAGCCCTCGGGTGGGTAGCTGCCGCTAGCCAATTTGCGCCAACGATAGACTTTGCGTGCCCAATCGCTGACCATTTGGCTGGCTCGATCACTCAAGCCTTCCCATGCTTCACGCTTCAACAAGGCTTCACCGAGCGGTAGTTCCAGTGCAGCAGCTTTGCTGGTGAGATGGGCGATTGTGCTAGCGCCAATGCCACGCGCTGGCACATTGATAATCCGATTCATGCTCAGGCTATCGCTGGGATTAGCAATAATCCGCAAAAAGGCCAAAGCATCGCGAATCACCCGCCGATCGTAAAACCCCGCTTGACCCTTGAGCGAATAGGGAATCCGTGCTTGGCGCAGCGCCGTTTCTAGGCCACGGCTCATATGCCGCGAACGATACAAAATCGCAATATCTTTGCTGCGACGACCTGTGCTCAGCAAATTACCAATTGATTTGGCAATCGCATCGGCTTCGGCGCGATCATCAGTAGCCTCGTTGATCACCAAGGCTGGCACTGGCGGCGAACGACGCGCAGCTTTCAAGGTCAAGGCTGGCACAGCGACCGAATGGCGCATCACGGCATAGGCCGCATCAAGAATCTCTTGGCGCGAACGATAATTGGTCAACAACTCAACCACTTGGGCTTCAGGGAAATCGCGGGTGAAGCGATTGATGATCGTGTAATCGGCGTTGCGAAAACCATAGATCGATTGTTGGGCATCGCCAACCGCAAACAATGAGCGTGGGCGCTGAGCAACTGGCCGTGAAAGTAACTCGAGCAAGGCATATTGGGCCGAATCGGTATCTTGATATTCATCGACCAACACATGCGCCCAGCGCGATTGAACTTCATCGAGCACATCGTGATGCTCAAACAACAGCTTGTAGGTCATCACGATCATATCATCGAAATCAACAGCATTCGAGCGCTCAAGCTGACGTTGATAGGTGCGATAAATCGCTGCTGCATATTGACTGACCGGATCACTAGCCATCTGCCGAGCTAAGGTTGGTGGTTGCATGCGGCTTTTGAAGCGCGAAATCAAATTGAGCACTTGCGGTGCTTCAAGATCGTGCGGCATGCGTCCGGTATAGCCATCCATGGCTTGTTGCACCAGTTGCAATTGCTCATCGCCAGCGTAAATTGTAAAGTTGGCAGTGTAATTGCGAATTCGTCCATTAATATGTTGGCGCAGCAATTTGCCACAAATCGCGTGGAAGGTTCCGGCAGTCAGGCCACGGCTACGCTTGCCCAAAAGATCGCGCAAGCGGGTACGCAGTTCGCTGGCGGCTTTGTTGGTGAAGGTCACCGAAACAATCGAATCGGAGCTAGCGCCCTGCTCGATTAAATAGGCGATGCGGTAGGTCAGCACGCGAGTTTTACCGCTGCCCGCGCCAGCCTTGACCAAAACTGGCCCAAGCTGCGCCATTACCGCCGCCCGTTGTTCGCTATTGAGTGTATCAAACATAGTTTTTTAAAGGCAAAAATCAGAAGTCAAAAGTCAAAAAATCGAATATAAATGGTATCATCAAAATCGCAGGATTACTTTAATTGATTAAAGTACCAAAAAAGGGCAAAAATCAAAGGCCTAGTATTCTGCCTTTTGATTTTTGCCTTTTGACTTAGCTTACAAAGCGAATTCGCAGGCTATCGCCGATGCCAACGCCGAGCATGCGAGCTGCATTACCATTGCGCACCGCCAGTTCAAGCCGTTCGCTAGAACCAAACAACGCCATCACCATGCCCCATTCGCTATCGGCGTAAGTGCGGCAAATTCGGCCAATTTGCTGATCGAGAATTCCAATTTCAACTTGCTCGATGCCACCATGCTGAGCAATAAAATCACGGGTAATATTGGTAATACAATTGCCAAAATTATCAACGTGGATGATGCGGCCTTCCCAAGCATCGTCAGGGCGTTGACGTGGCTCAGCCAAAGGCAAGTCGATCAATTCGGCCAATGGTTGGCCCAATTCCTCAGGCTGCACACCTTTTGAAAGATGCGCGGCAACTGGCGCGAAAATATCGCGGCCATGGAAGGTAGCACTAACCTTGGGCAACCACCAGCGATCATCAGTTAATTCGATCAACTGTAATTGCTCACGCCCAAATTCGGCGACTAAATCCTTCCAAATATACGAAAGCACACCATTATCAGGAGCCACAAAGGCCCAACGGGGCGAACACAACGCCACAGCTTTACGATCACCGCCCACACCTGGATCAACAATCACCAAATGAACAGTGCCATCGGGAAAGTAGCGATAGCCTGTGTGCAATAAATAGGCCGCTTGGGCAATCCGTTGGGCATCGATTTCATGGGTCACATCGATCAAGGTTGCCTGAGGATTAACCGAAAGAATCACGCCTTTGAGCACTGCGCTATACGCATCAACGCTGCCAAAATCGGTTGTCAGCGTTAGAATTCCATTGGGTTGCATAAACTCCCGCCTACAAGTTGCTTAGGTCAATAGTTGTTAACGCAGTTTAGTATACGAGAAGCCACAACGAAAGGCAAAAGTAAAGAATCGAGAACAGAAAACCCTCACATCCTCGTCCACAGCAGTGGCAAAAAACGTGAGGGAAATCCAACGTTTATTGGTGAAAGCAACGATTCAAACCAGATTTAGGGTAAGGCATTCAAGGCATTGCGCACCAAATCTTGGTTCGAACTAAAAATAATCACAAATTCTTGGCCACTGCCTTTGACTCCAACATGGACATCATCATCACTTCGGTTTGGATCTCCAGCCCGTAGCAGCAAATCGCCATTTGGGTTAAGCGTACCATTGAATAAGCTCAAAAATTCATCACCATCGGCGGCGCTATCCCAGCGCAATGTCCATTGCAACACAGGCGTGAAATCGCTGTTGTGTTCATACAGGGTCATGCGACCGCCGCCAATTCCTGCTGCCGCAGCTTCCATATCGCCAGCAGTCGCGGTATATTCGAGCAACGCTTTAACATCGAACTCGCCAACCGTATTGGTCATAGCGGTTGTCCAATCAGCACCGAGCACTGGCAACAGATCAAATTGATCGGGCAGGGTTGGGTTATCGCGGGTGGCACTCAAATATTTTTCAGGGTGCAAAATTTGCTCGGTCGAGGTTGGTGGGTCTTGCAACGCCTTAGTCACTGCCTCCCAACCACCTTCGGCATAAACTGCTTCAGCAAACGCTAAACCATCTTCATAAGGAAAGACTAGCCCATCGCGCAACACGCCAGGCACTTGATCAAGAATGCTGCTGCTATCTTGTTGTTCTTGCAAGGTGCGCAATAATTCTTGCAACTCGGCAGGTGACATGCGTGGAATAAGATCGTTTTGCAACCAATCGCTCATTAATTTGGTTGCATCGCCTTCAACCAACGAACGAAATGCTAAAGATCGATCAGCATCAAATTCGCCAACTTTCAGGCCATCTTGCAGATTAATCAATTGATCTTGCAAGTTATGATTAAATTCATGGGCATAGGTAATTTGATCAGCTGGTGGAAATTCACTGTTTTCAGCAATAATATAGAAGGTATCAGTTTCGGGATCATAAAATCCACCAATTTGCTCAGTTTGCAAATCAATATAGAGTTGTTGCAAATCAATATCTTTTTCGGCTAAACCAAGCATCCACAATTGGCTGGTTTCACGGCGAAAATCTTCGGGAGTATTTTCGGTTTCCATTTCGCGCACAATATAATCACGCAATTCATCGCGGGTGAGCATGCGTCGTGTGACGGGGCGTTCTTCTGGCAAACCACGCAACGCGATCACTTCTTGCTCAATTTGCTTCATCACTTCAACAATTTGTGCTGGCGGCTCCACGCCACCTGGGCCGGTTGGGGTCGGGGCAGCCGGATCAACCGTCGGAGTCGGGCCAGCTTCAGGCGTTGGCTCAAGCGCTGGGCTGGTCGGCTCAGCAATGCTGGTTGGTGGGTTATTCAAACGCTCTTGTAAATCATTCACTTGGTCTTGCAGCTGACGGTTTTTATCTTGCACCTCATCAGCAGCAGTAATTTGATCTTTTAATTTGCCAAATTCAGCTTGGGTCGTGGCATCGCGCGAGATAATTGTGCCGCGTTCAAACCAGAGCCAACCGCTAGCACCAAGCGCTACCAACAGCAATACCACCAAACCAACAATCACGGAACGTGTTCGATTCATGGACATTCCTTCAAAACTAGGCCGAAATCTCTCAAACGTGTATTGAGCATATCACAGCTTTGGCCGCTTGGAAGTGAAAAAGTGGTGAGCAGTTGGCGTTCATTTGCCGATTGCGTGTACAATCAATAGAGCGCGATTCACTCACAATGAGGTTCTTATGGAAAGTATTAGCGTTTTTTTAGTCGATGATCATTTGGTTGTTCGCCAAGGCTTGCGCGATTTTCTCGAACTCCAAGATGATATTGAAGTTGTCGGCGATTCGGGAATGCCGGTTGAGGCAGTTGGCCAGATTAAGCAACTGTTGCCTGATGTGGTGATTATGGATTTGGTGATGCCTGAAATCGACGGGGTAGAAGCCACTCGCCGCGTCAAGGCCGTCAGCCCCACCACTCAAGTGATTGTTCTGACTTCGTTCTCTGATGATGAAAAAGTCTTTCCGGCAATCAAAGCAGGGGCAATATCCTACCTATTAAAAGATGTTAGCCCGTTGGAATTAGCGCGGGCTGTGCGTTCCGCCAAACGCGGCGAGGCGGTGTTGCACCCTGAAGTGGCCGCCAAATTGATGCAAGAATTCTCTGCGCCGCGCAACAACGACCCCGATGCTGAAGCCCTGACCGAGCGCGAAATGGATGTTTTGCGCCTGATCGCCCGCGGTCATTCCAACCGTGAAATTGCCGATTCGCTGATCATCAGTGAGAAAACTGTCAAAACCCACGTCAGCAACATTTTGTCGAAATTGCACTTAGCGGATCGTACCCAAGCCGCGATTTATGCCCTACGCCAACGCCTCGTCCCCATGGATGATCCTTTACCTGGACGCTAGTTTGGCGCAAGCCGCCGCTCAGTTGAGTGGCGGTTTTAGTTTTTTAGGCCGATTTTTCGTTAATTTTTTGCACATCCCACACTATCTTACTCCATCGGCTATAGAATAATTGATACTTCTCGCCTTTGACCAGCTCAAGATAGTGCTGTTGCTTAACTGATACCTTGCCAAGTTTTTGAAATTTCGCCGTATATTCAACTCCAGGATTGCTATGTCTCTTATCAAAATCGATAAATGTATCGATCGTAGATTCAACCTTTCCTGTAATAAAATCGATAACTTGAAATACTATTCCTTTAAATAAATTCAGAAATATAAACAGAATTACAGAAGATACTATAATACCTATAGATGCATTATCAGAATTCCATAATAATCTTTTTATATAACTACCTAAAAATAGATAAATTAATATCATAAAAATCACAAAATTCACAATCGATACTATAATTTCTTTACGTTGATTAAGTGATAATTGACCTACTCCTTGAACACCCTCATTTGGTGAGTAGGATATTTGTTTTTCGCTTAATACATTATCAAGAACTGCTTGATTCGATTCAAGTTTCACCTTCCAAAGCTTTTTACTTTTTTGGCTATACATTACTCGATAGAATGATTGCAATTCAACAGTATTATATATTTCTTGATCAACTTGAAAATCACCAAGACGCTTAAAAAAAGCCATATAGATGATGCTTCCTTTATGACCATAAAACCGATCTACTTTGAGTAATTGGTCCGATTCAACGTACACAACACTATTGACAAGATCATGTAAATCTTTATTAAAATATGTAGCAGCAACAATCAAGCCAATCACGATCAACAATGGAATCAACGTAAAATTTTTGGGTGAAACAAGCGTAAAGATTCCAATAATTGGCACTAAGGCAAATAATAATGGAAACAAGGCTTTGATGAAATGATACCAGCGTTGTTTGCCGGTCATTGGCATGCTTGGAGCCTGCTTTGAACGAGGCGTTGCAGGCTTTAATTCAGTTTTTTCGGCTAAATCCGGCCAGCCACAGCGTTCACACGTAGCTTGATTATCAGGAATTTTGGTATAACAATTTGGGCAATTCATCATTTTACTCCTTCGCTCATCGCATCAATAATTAGCTTAACCAATAATTTAGGTTTAAGAATCGAGTAATTGTGCCTCCCATAACTTTCTAGTCCATCGACTATACGTAATTTGATATATTTGATTTTCAACCAGATCTATATACTGTTGCTCATTAATATTCAGGCGATTATTGCCTTCAAATATTGCATAAAAACGTTTCCCTCTTCGGCCATAGGTAAATTCCACCCGAATCAATCGATCATTGTCAAGCTCATTCGTATTCGAAATCAAATCTAATAGAGCAAGAACAATCATTCCTAGGTTATAAAAAATAAAGATATATATAATAATTATAAATACATTTAAATCAGATAACGCTAAAGCTGGATTAAAAATAACATATATTGGATACAAAGAAACAAGAATACTATGTCTCATCAGCATAAATAATAATTCTTTTCGCTGAATAAATGTTATTTTTCTTTGTTTATCACTTATATTTTCCTGATGATTTGGTTTTATATCAGAAATTATGTTAGCTGGTTTTTCATCTTCAATTTTCATGCTCCAAACGATTTTACTTCTTGGACTATACTGTATCTGATATATTGCTCCTAACTTAGCGTTATCAAACATCTCAGCATCAATTGTCACACAGCCAAGATCTTTAAAGAAACCAAAGTAGTAAGTTCTGCTATTTTGAACACGATCAACCCTAATGAGTTGGAATGACTTAATATAGGAATTTCCGTCAATTAATTCATGCAAACTAGAGATTTTATAAATACCAATAATTATAACACCAATACCTAGCGTAAATACTAACCAATTAAATTGCATTGGTAAAAGAATACCAAAAATAATAATATTTGGTATTGCAAGCAGTAATAACCCAAAAAGGCTACTCAGAAAAAGACTCCAACGTTGTTTGCCGTTTAGGGGCACAGTTGTACGACGAACTGAGTTCACCTGGGATTTTGGTGATTGAGTGTTTCTTGGTACACCAGGCCCACCACATTTAGGGCAGCGGGTTTCACCTGATGGGAATTTGATATAACAATTTGGACAATACATAACTCTGTTCCATCGTTCTCACATGCTAGAACTTACTTTTCGCGTTTACTCCGCCAAAGATCAAAGATTAATCGGCCTATTTTAGCTACTAGATACACGCCAAAAATCGCCATCAGCAGCCAATACAACCAGCCATATGAGCTGAAAAACCACCAACAGAAAATGAGCATTATTGACCAAGGCACCAAGCCAACCAAAAAGAATTGCCATGCTTGCTTGGCAGTCAATGGCCGAGAACCTAGCGGAGCAACTACTACCTGTAAGGCTTGTTGATTGATTACAAAACCGCAATTATCACAATTACCAGCGGTGGTTGTAATCGGTGCAGTACATTCTGGACATTGCATCGAGATTCCTATTCTGCTGAATTAGCCAAGCTGTTGCATCGCCCACAGCCGTTTGCTACGAGGGCTATAGGTCACTTGGTAAATTGCCCCTTGAAAGGCTCCATCGTAGTTTTCGCGGCCAATATTCAAGCGGCCAATTCGTTCGAAATGCCCATAATAGGTTCGGCTATTTTTATTTTTAACAACTTGGGTTTTAGTCAAGCGATCAACTTGGACTTGGGCCACGCCACTGAAAAAATCGGCCAAATTCATAATTGCTTGCCAACCCACCACCAAGCCAAATAGACCCAAAATAAACCAAAAAAAGCTAATTTCCTCGGAACCCCCCGATCCTCCAATAAACCAAATGGGGATCGCCAAGATGATGAGTGGAAAAAACGCGCCAAACAGCAATTGGGTCTTTTGGCCACTGGTCAAGGTCACCGTTGTGGGCATGGCGTTGCCCATCATGGTGGCGTTTGGTGGTGGTGCAACGCTTTGCAGCGGCGCTTGATCCCAGGTCGAGGCTGGCTCAGCAGTTGGTTGCTCCCACGCTGCCGAAGCAGGCATGGTTGGCTCCCAAACCCCAGCATCATTGGTTTGATCGCGACCCCAAGCATTGGCGGTTGGCGATTCACCAAAGGCGGCTGAGGAAGTTGCGGCTGCGGGCGCACGTAATGGCCAATCGCAACGCGGGCATTTTTCAGTGCTATTTGAAACATTGCTATAACAATTTGGGCATTTCATTAGCAGTTCCTCCATTAATAGTGTACGCCTAGAATCATCGCGTGTTGCGCGAGCCAGCAGCGATCAGGCAGAATCCCCCCAGATGGGCTAGATCGGGATAGTTCAAAATACCGATAAAGCTTGCTTGACAGCGCTAATCTGGATTGTTATAATGCGACCGTTATCGATAACGGGATCGATAACGGGATCGATAACGAGGTCGGTACCACCTCTAAAACCCTCCCTTCCATTCGCCGTTCCAAACTTAAGCTACAGTGTTCGCAACTTGTGTTCGTTGGGTGTGCAATTAAGCTCATCAACAGCATTTGTGGCAAAACCCAAGCCACCGCCCACGAAAACTTACTCCAAGGAAGGACATGACGATGAAGTCTCCTCGCGCGAAGTTCATGATGGTTTTGATGTTGCTCATGACAATGGTTTTGGCCAGCTGTGGCGAAGCCGCAACTCCAACCACTGCGCCAACCGATGGCGGCACTGGTGGCACAACCGCCAGCAGCGATAACAGCAAATTCACCATTGGGATCTCAATGCCCACCAAATCATCAGCCCGCTGGATTGCCGACGGCGATAATATGGTGAAATATTTCCAAGAAAAAGGCTTCAAAACCGACCTTCAATACGCTGAAGACGATATCCCAACCCAACTTTCACAAATTGAAAACATGGTCACCAAAGGGGTCAATGTTTTGGTGATTGCGGCAATCGATGGCGAAACCCTCTCAGATGTTCTGCAAAGTGCTAAAGACAAGAAAATTCTGGTTATCGCCTACGACCGCTTGATCAAGAAAACCCCCAACGTTGACTACTACGCCACCTTCGATAACTTCCAAGTTGGGGTCTTGCAAGCCCAATCAATCGAAACCAAACTTGGTTTGAAAGAAGGCAAAGGCCCATTCAATATCGAGTTGTTCGGTGGCTCATCCGACGATAACAACGCCTTCTTCTTCTACAATGGCGCTATGTCGGTCTTGCAACCTTACATCGATAGCGGCAAGTTGGTGGTTGGTAGCGGCCAAACTGGTATGGATAAAGTTGCCACCCTGCGCTGGGACGGTGCTACCGCCCAATCACGCATGGACAACATTTTGAGCGCCTTCTACGGCGACAAACGGGTTGATGCAGTGCTTTCACCATACGATGGTATCAGCATCGGGATCATCTCATCGCTCAAGGGTGTTGGCTACGGTAGCGCCGACAAACCAATGCCAGTCGTTTCAGGCCAAGATGCTGAAGTGCCCTCAGTCAAGTCAATTATCGCTGGCGAACAAAGCTCAACCATCTTCAAAGATACCCGCGAGCTTGCTAAATCAGTGGTAGGTATGGTCGAAGCATCATTGTCAGGCAAAGAAGTTGCCGTCAACGATACCAAAACCTATGACAATGGGGTCAAAGTTGTTCCTTCACAATTGCTGGTTCCGGTGGTCGTCGATGTAACCAACTGGGAAAAAGTATTGATCGACAGTGGTTACTACAAAAAAGAAGACATAACCAAATAATTCTGGCAGCAAGGTCTGTGTATGGGCAAGGCTCATGCACAGACCTGCTTGCATATGAACAACTTGGCCATCTTCTCAGCAAACGAGGCACAGGTTATGTCTGATGTACTACTTGAAATGCGCGGAATCACCAAAACCTTTCCTGGGGTCAAAGCGCTGAATGATGTCAACCTACAAGTGCGCCGAGCCGAAATTCATGCCTTGGTCGGCGAAAATGGCGCAGGCAAATCAACCCTGATGAAGGTGCTCAGCGGAGTCTATCCCCACGGAACCTACACTGGCGAGATTATTTTCGAGGGCCAAGAATGTCGTTTTAACGATATTAGCGCCAGCGAAAAACTGGGGATCGTGATTATTCACCAAGAACTGGCCTTGATTCCGTTTCTCTCCATTGCCGAAAATATCTTTCTCGGCCACGAAACTGCCTCACGCGGCGTGATCAATTGGAATACGGCGATTGCCAAAACCCAAGCATTGCTCAAAAAAGTGGGGCTGAGTGAATCGCCCAATACCTTAATTACTGATATGGGCGTGGGCAAGCAACAACTGGTGGAAATTGCCAAAGCGCTTGCTAAAGAAGTTAAACTGCTGATTCTCGATGAACCAACTGCTAGCTTAAACGAAAGCGATAGCGAAGCCTTGCTCGACTTGCTGCTGCAATTCAAACAACAAGGCATTTCATCAATTCTCATTTCGCACAAACTGAATGAGGTTTCGCAGGTTGCTGATGCGATTACAGTGCTCCGTGATGGCGCAACCATCGAAACGCTCGATTGCCACAAAGAACCAATTAGCGAAGACCGAATTATCCGCGGCATGGTTGGCCGCGATTTGAGCCATCGTTTCCCGCCGCGCGAGGCCACGATTGGCGAAACCATGTTTGAAGTCCGCGATTGGAATGTCTATCACCCACTCCACGCCGAGCGCAAAGTTGTCGATAACGTCAGCTTTACTGTGCGCAAAGGCGAAATCGTCGGGATCGCTGGCCTGATGGGTTCGGGCCGCACCGAATTAGCAATGAGTATTTTTGGCCACGCTTATGGTAAGCATATCAGTGGCCATGTATATAAAAATGGCCGTGAGATCGATGTTCGCACGATCCAAAAGGCCATTCGCAATGGCATTGCCTATGTCACCGAAGATCGCAAAAGCTATGGTTTGGTGTTGATCGATGGGATTAAAAATAATATTACCCTCGCCAATCTACCAGCCGTCGCCCGCAACTCGGTGATCAACGAGCCAAAAGAGTTGCGCGTCACCAATCAATATCGTGATGATTTAGCAATTCGTAGCTCCAGCGTCTTGCAAAAAACCGTTAATCTCTCTGGTGGCAATCAGCAAAAAGTCGTGTTAAGCAAATGGCTGTTTGCCAGCCCCGATATCCTGATTCTCGATGAGCCAACCCGTGGGATTGATGTGGGAGCCAAATACGAAATCTACACGATTATCAATCGCTTGGCGCAAGAAGGCAAAGCCGTCATTGTGATCTCTTCGGAATTACCCGAAATTCTCGGCATGTGTGATCGCATTTATGTGATGAATGAAGGCCAGATTGTGGGCGAAATGCCTGCTGCTGATGCCTCGCAAGAGAAAATCATGAAATGCATTATGCAGCAGGAGGTTAACCAGCCATGAGCGCTGAACTAAAAACCAACGAATCCAGCAAAGCGGCTGGTTTCAATTTCGCCACCGTTGTCGATTTCTTCAAAAATAATATGCGCGAATATGGCATGCTGGTTGCCCTTGTGATCATTGTGCTGTATTTTCAATTTCAAACCGATGGGGTGCTGCTGCAACCACTCAATGTCACCAATGTGATTTTGCAAAATAGCTATATCGTGGTGATGGCCTTGGGGATGTTGCTGATCATCGTGGCAGGCCATATTGACCTCTCGGTCGGCTCGGTGGCAGCCTTCGTTGGAGCGGTGGCTGGCTATATGCTGGTCGAAAAAGATTATCCAATCATTGTTGCCTTTGCTGCTTGTATCGCCATCGGTGCAGCAATTGGCGCGTTTCAGGGCTATTGGGTGGCCTTTCGCAAAATTCCAGCCTTTATTGTGACCCTCGCGGGCATGTTGATTTTTCGTGGCTTGACCTTGGTCATGTTAGGTGGTACATCACTTGGCCCCTTCCCCTCAAGCTTCCGCGAAATGAGCACAGGCTTTATCGGCGACCCAATCGGCGGAGCTGAATCAGCTCTCCACATCACGACACTGATCGTAGGCTTAGCCTTTGCGGCAATCATCGTTTACTTAGATCTAGTCGGTCGCAAAAATAGCCGCTCGTTCAACTTCCCAGTCATGTCAACTCCATTGTTTATCGCCAAAAATGCCTTGATTGTTGGGATTATTCTAGCCTTCTGCTATATCCTCGCTTCCTACGAAGGCTTGCCCAATGTCTTACTAGTGTTGATCGGCTTAATCGCGCTGTATATGTTTGTTACCAAAAAGACTGTGATTGGGCGACGGATTTATGCCTTGGGTGGCAACGAAAAAGCCGCTAAGCTCTCTGGTGTGCCAACCGACCGATTAACCTTCTATACCTTCATCAACATGGGGGTTTTGGCAGCCATCGGTGGGTTGATCTTCACCGCTCGTCTGAACTCGGCCACACCCAAGGCAGGCACAGGCTTTGAGCTTGATGTAATCGCCTCAGTCTTTATCGGTGGTGCATCAGCCTCAGGTGGCATCGGCACAGTCTTTGGCGTGGTGATCGGGGCACTGGTGATGGGCGTGCTCAACAACGGTATGTCGATCGCTGGGGTAAGCGTCGATTGGCAACAAGTGATCAAAGGCGCTGTGCTGTTGGTCGCAGTCTACTTCGATGTATCCAGCAAAAATAAAGGTTAATTGCAGGTAGCCAAGGCATTAGCCTCGCTAGGCTAGTGCCTTACCAATCTAAAAGGAGTTGCCATGAGTCGGCAAACATACGCGATCGGTGTCGATTTCGGCACCGAGTCGGGCCGTGCTGTGCTCGTTGATGTGCGCAATGGTCAAGAAATCGCCACGGCAATTTATCCCTATGCCAATGGTGTGATCGACGAGAAGCTGCCTGGCACCAACATTCGGCTGGAGCCAGATTGGGCACTACAAGACCCCAATGATTATCTCGATGTGTTCAAAATAACCATTCCTGCTATTCTCAAAGAAAGTGGCGTTGACCCAGCCAATGTGATTGGGATTGGGGTCGATTTTACTGCTTGTACGATGTTGCCAACCAAAGCCGATGGCACGCCATTGTGTATGCTGCCTGAGTGGCGCAACACTCCTCATGCCTGGGTCAAATTGTGGAAACATCACGCGGCCCAGCCAGAAGCCAACCAACTTAACCACCTTGCTCGTGAGCTTGGCTATAGCTTTCTTGATCGCTACGGCGGCAAAATTAGCTCGGAGTGGTTTTTTCCCAAGGCTTGGCAAATTCTCAACGAAGCCCCCGAAGTCTATGCCGCCGCTGATCGTTTGATCGAAGCGACTGACTGGGTAGTTTGGCAATTAACTGGGGTCGAAACCCGCAATGAATGCACCGCAGGCTACAAAGCCATGTGGTCGAAATCCGAGGGCTTTCCACCCAACGAATTTTTCAAAGCACTCGACGAACGTATGGAACAGATCGTCGATCAAAAAATGTCGCGCACGCTCTTGCCGCTTGGCGCAAAAGCTGGCGGTCTCAGCCAACAAGCCGCCGAATGGACGGGCTTACTGGCAGGCACAGCAGTTGCCGTCGCCAATGTTGATGCCCACGTCACCCTGCCAGTTACTGGCAACACCGAAATCGGCACGATGGTGATGATTATGGGCACCAGCACCTGCGACGTGATGAACGGCGAACATCGCGATGAATTGCCAATTGTCGAGGGCATGTGCGGGGTGGTTGATGGCGGGATCGTGCCAGGCATGCTGGGCTACGAGGCAGGCCAGAGCGGGGTTGGCGATATTTTCGCTTGGTTTATTGAGCATGGCGTGCCTGGCGACTATTTTGAGCAAGCTAAGGCCGAAGACATCAATATTCACACCTTGCTCGAACGTGAAGCCGCCAAACTTCAGCCTGGCGAGAGCGGTCTCTTGGCGCTCGATTGGTTCAATGGCAATCGCTCAACTTTGGTCGATGTTGAACTCAACGGCTTGGTGTTGGGCATGACCTTGGCCACCAGCGCACCCGAAATTTACCGTGCCTTGCTTGAAGCGACGGCCTATGGCAAACGCGAAATTATCGAAACCTTCAATCAATCGGGCGTGCCAATTCGCAAATTGATTGCGGCTGGCGGCCTGCCCGAGAAAAATCATCTGCTGATGCAAATTTACGCTGATGTGACCAACTATGAAATTAGCGTGATTGCCAGCAAACAAGCCCCAGCGCTTGGTTCGGCCATGCACGGCGCAGTTGCTGCTGGCGTTGAAGCAGGTGGCTACGCCGATATTGCCAGCGCCGCCAAACAGATGGGCCGACTTAAAACCGAAACGTTCAAGCCCATTCCCGCCAATGTTGAAATTTACGACCAGCTCTATGCTGAATATAAAGTGCTATACAACTACTTTGGTCGTGGCGAAAACGATGTGATGAAGCGCTTGCGAATGCTCCGTCACGCCGCACTCACGGCGTAGTTGCAGCTAGATTGGAATTGAGACCATGTTAGAAACAATTAAACACGAACTCTGGAAATTGCACCTTGAATTGCCCAAAAATGGCTTGGTGACTTGGACTTCGGGCAACGTCAGTGCCCGTGATCCTGAAACCAATTTGGTGGTAATCAAGCCGAGCGGCGTGATGTTTGAAGATTTGCGCCCAGCCGATCATGTGGTCGTCGATTTAAACGGCAATGTGATCGAAGGCGACCTAAAACCATCATCGGATACCGCCAGCCATTTGTATATTTATCGCCATCGCCCTGATGTCAATGGGATTGTGCATACACACTCGCCATTCGCCACGGCTTTTGCGGCTAACGGCAAATCAATTCCGGTTTATCTCACAGCAATGGCCGATGAATTTGGTGGACCGATTCCATGTGCTGGATTTGCCTTGATTGGTGGCGAAGAAATTGGCCAGCAGGTGGTTGAACATATCGGCACATCGCCAGCGGTGTTGCTGCAAAATCATGGCGTTTTCACAATTGGCAAATCGGCCAAAGCCGCCGTCAAGGCTGCCGTGATGACCGAAGATGTAGCGCGAACGACTTGGTATGCCTTGCAAATCGGCCAGCCCCAAGAAATCGCTAGCGAAGACGTTGCCAAATTGCACTATCGCTATACCCATGTGTATGGTCAATAAAGCTGGGGATCGGTTGTTGGGGATCGGGTTATAGATAACTTTGGTTCCCTCACCCCCTAGCCCCCTCTCCCGCCCAGCAGGCGAGGGGGAAACCCTTGATCATGATCATTAGATCTCCCCTCTCCCGCCGCAGTGGGAGAGGGATTGGGGGTAAGGGAATGAACCGATCCCCAAACCCCAACTATTACAGAAAGGCCAGTCAATGCTTGACTTGAAACAATACGAAGTTTGGTTTATTACGGGCAGCCAACATTTGTATGGCCCCGAAACTTTAGAACAAGTTGCCAAACACTCCCAAATTATCGCCGCTGGGCTTGATCAAAGTAGCACAATTCCGGTGCGGGTGGTGTTTAAGCCTGTGCTTAAAACGCCCGACGAAATTTATAATTTGGTGCTCGAAGCCAACGCCGCCAAAAACTGCATTGGCTTGGTCGCGTGGATGCATACCTTCTCGCCAGCCAAAATGTGGATTGCCGGCCTACGCAGCTTGCAAAAACCATTGGCTCACTTGCACACCCAATTCAACAGCGAAATTCCATGGTCGGAAATCGACATGGATTTTATGAATCTCAACCAAGCCGCCCACGGCGACCGCGAATTTGGCTTTATTGTCAGCCGCATGCGCTTGGAACGCAAAGTGATTGTGGGTCATTGGCAAGATAGCGAAGTGCATGATCGAATTGCTGCCTGGACTCGCGCCGCCGCTGCTTGGCACGATGCTCAAGGCGCACGCTTCGCCCGCTTTGGCGACAACATGCGTGAAGTTGCCGTAACCGAAGGCGATAAAGTTAATGCTCAAATGCGGCTTGGCTATAGCGTCAGCGGCTATGGCGTGGGCGATCTAGTGCGCTTTGTCAACGAAGTTAGCGATGCCGATATCGACAGCACGTTGCAAGAATATGCCGAACAGTACGAATTGGCAGCAGGTTTACAAGCTGGCGGCGAGCAGCATCACTCGCTACGTGAAGCCGCCCGCATCGAGCTAGGCTTGCGCTATTTCCTTGAGCATGGCAATTTCAAAGGCTTTACAACGACGTTTGAAGATTTACATGGCTTAGTGCAATTGCCAGGTTTAGGCCCACAACGCCTGATGGATCGTGGCTATGGCTTTGCTGGCGAGGGCGATTGGAAAACCGCTGCGCTGGTGCGGGCAATGAAGGTGATGAGCGCTGGCCTCAACGGTGGCACTTCTTTCATGGAAGATTACACCTATCACTTTGGCAGCAACGGCATGAAAGTGCTAGGCGCACATATGCTCGAAATCTGTCCATCAATTGCTGCGACTAAACCACGGCTCGAAGTGCATCCCTTGGGCATTGGTGGCAAGGCTGATCCGGTGCGTATGGTATTTGATGCCAAAACTGGACCTGCCGTCAACGCCTCAATCGTGGAAATGGGCAATCGTTTGCGCTTGATCAATAGCGTGGTTGATGCAGTTGAAACCGACCAACCCTTGCCCAAATTACCAGTTGCCCGCGCCTTGTGGCTACCCCAGCCCGATCTCAAAACCGCTGCGGCAGCTTGGATCTACGCAGGCGGAGCGCATCACACGGGCTTTAGTTTTGATCTGACCAGCGAACATCTCGCCGACTTTGCTGAAATTGCTGGCATGGAATATTTGCAAATTGATCGCAACACCAACGTTCAGCAATTCAAACAAGAACTTCGTTGGAACGATCTGTACTATCACTTGGCCAAAGGTTTGTAAACCCACGGCAAGCAACCCAAGTCGCAACGCTGCACAACCTTGGCAACGATCGCCAACTGTGGTGGATTGGCGATCCTCTAGCCTTGAGCAGCAGGGCAACTTGGCGTGAGCAACGCTGGGACAAAATCGGCTATACTACCGACTTGCGTCCCAGCGATCTGAAATGCACCATGCTATTGGGAGTTCGCCATGACCATTCAGCGTCCACAAAAAGTCACGATCAAAGATATTGCCAAACTGTGTAATGTTTCGACCCAAACCGTTTCGCGGGTGCTCAACAATCGGCCTGATGTTTCGCCGCAAACCCGTGAGGCCGTTGAAAAAGCCATCGCTGATATGGGCTATCAGCCAAGTGCCTTAGCCCGCAGCCTCGTGCAACAGCAAAGCTTTACCTTGGGGGTAATTACCGCAGGCTTGCAATATATGGGCGTGTCGCTCACGTTGAATGGAATTGCCGAAGAAAGCGAAGCCTCGAATTATGCCCTGTTGCTCAAAGAATTACCGCGCTTTGATCTGACCAACATTGTGCCAATTATTGAAGCGCTCATGGCCCGCCATGTTGATGGGATTATCTTTGCGGCGGCTGAACTCAACGAAAATGTCGAGCTGGTTCAAGCTCAACTTCCAGCAACCTGCCCACCGATTGTTTTTGTCAAAAGCCAACCTAATGAGCGCTTTACCACAATTGGCATCGATAATTATGGCGGTGCACGCCAAGCAGTTGAGCATCTGCTCAGCATTGGGCGGCGCGAAATTGGCCTGATTTGCGGGCCAATCGAATGGCTCGAAACCCGCCAACGCCGTAGTGGCTGGTACGATGGATTAGCGGCAGCAGGCATTACGCCAACCCAACAGCAAATTGGCATTGGCAATTGGTCGGCAGCCAGCGGCGAGCAAGCCTGCGCCGAATTATTCAAACGCTACCCACAGATGGATGCCGTATTTGCTTGTAACGATCAAATGGCCTTGGGTGCGTTGCATTATGCCAGCAGTCATGGCATTCGCGTGCCCGAAGATTTGGCAGTTGTCGGCTTTGATGATTTAGCTGAGGCCGCCTATTTTTCACCAGCACTGACCACGATTCGCCAACCATTGCGTGAATTAGGCCGCTTGGCCGTTCAAACCTTGTTGCAATTGATCAATCCTAATGAAGGCCAAATGCCACCAGTTGTAACAACCATGCCAACCCAATTGATCGTGCGCGACAGTAGCCTGAGCTAAGCAATTTTACGGGTAACTAGCGCCAATTCCCAGACGATGTTGCTACGCTGGCTATAGTTTACAACATAATAATTACCTTCAATTGCACGTTCGTAGTGACGTTTGCTGCAATTGTTGGCTACCAATTGCCCTAAAATCGCCATAAAACCGCCTGCCACCACGCCTACGAACCTCTTGTAATGCTTGCAATTGATCAATTTGCACCAGCACCTGACCACTGATCCAATCGCGCAGCAATCGCACGAGATAAAAGCCCACTACAGCGATCATGAGTCCGATTATGGGCCAAATCAAGCCTGAAACCTGCTTAAGTGCAACATGGAACGTAACAACAATACCTATGAGAAATAGGAGTGCAACCAATAAGGTAACAATATTTTGTCGCAATCCTTGGCGTTGCTGCGTGGATAACGCGATGTGTTGGCGCATAATCAGGGGTTTGAGCATTCGTTTACAGTTGGGGCATTGATTAATATGCAGCGCAACTTTTTGCTGACAACGCGGGCATTGCATGGCGATTTCCTCAACATCAGAATTCGCCATGGAATACGCACCTATTAAGTAGTTGGTTGGCTTCAATCGGCTCAGCATGGCCATTTCATAGTACCCAAACGTTGGCTCGATCCGGTCGATATGATTTTCTATGGTATAATGACAAAACCGCATCGCCAAGATGGGGTCATAGCCATTTGCGCCTACTGTAATGACTCTTGATTAGAACCACGCCCTAGCAATTTGGGGCATGGTGGAGAACACAGACCGATATGCCAATTGATGTTAAATCAATTCGACTCGGTGAAACTGGCTTGGAACGTCTGATCCAATGGTTGCGGACATCCAACCAGCCTCAAACGTTAGAAGCGATCACCGCGAAATATGTCGAAATTTTGCGCTCGCTGGTGGTTGAGGAGGAAGGGCGATGAGTAACCCAACCAATGCACCAGCTCAACCAACATGGAGTGGCAGCAACGAGCAGCAAACGCTGGCCGAGCGTGCCTTCAATGTGATGATGCTGCAAAGTGCCTTTTTTCCCGAAAATGTTCCGGTTCGCCAAACCGTAGCCAATCTGGCCGCATTTATTGCTAGCCAAGATGGGCTTGATGCAAGCGCTTTAGAAGCAACCATCAGCGCCGCGCTTGAAGCCAATAGCCAAATTTTTCGGCGGATTGACGATGGCGAACGTGTGGTTTATGCCACTACCCGCCTCGGCTACTATACCGAACCGCAAATTGATACACGCCATACTTTTGCCAAACGGCTGCACGAGCCAGAAAATCCCTTGCCAATCGATGATTTGAGCGTAGTGATTACCCGGACTCGCCCAGCTTTAACGACGATTGAGCCAGTGTTTATCTCGGATTACTGGCAACAACGCTCACCAACGACGGGTGAAGAAGGTGAAATTATCAACGTTGCGCCTATTTCCCCCAGCAGCGATGTTGAGCTTGACGAAACCTTCGAGGATGAAGTCGAACCAGTTGCCGTAGCACCGGTGGTGGTTGCTCCTGCAGCAGTGGTTGAAGCCCCAACTCCGGTTGTGGCAACCAATTCGACCACCTTGGTCTTGCCTGGTGGTGCAGCACTCGATTTTGCCCAATCGGTCGAACATATTTTGGCCGCCCATGGCAGCACAATCCAAGCAGCGTTATCCGAAGCTATCGATAACGACCCATTGCGCCGCATCGTGGCCTTTGGTGATGAATATTTTGCTGAAGAAAATATCCCAACGCTCAGCAAAGGCGATCTGCGCCGCATCCGCGAGTATATCGTGGAGCAAGGCGAGCCAATGCCCGATACCTCAATTCTCAGCGATGTTTACTATCGAAATCCCCGCGATAACGATTATGTGACCTTCCGCTTTGCCTTGAACTATCGGCTGAATCGCGAAAAAGATTTTGAGTTTGTTGGGGTGCAAGGCGCACGGTTGTGGAGCGCCAAGGGCTTGCCAGCAGTTGGCACCAAACGCTTAAAAACCAGCGAGCTTGGTCAGTTTTATAGCTTCCTCGAAGAAACACCTCACTTCGATGATAGCTTGAAGCAAACCAGTCCCGATGATATCAAACAAAACCGCCAAATGAGCCGCTTCCTGAGCTTCTTTGAATGGGAATATGGCGTGTTGCCCTACGATGCAGCAATGAAGGCACTCTTGCCACAACCATTGTTGCCCGAACAACGCACTGCCATCTTGCGGATCGAATCGCCACAGCACTATAGTTTCTATTTGGCTGAATTGCGCTACCCAACTGCCAATCGCGGTGGTTGGTTGCATGGCCTCGAAGATTTCTTCAAGGAACATTTGGTGCCAGGCGCGTTGATTACGCTTTCGGCGACCGATGATCCAAGTGTTTGGACGTTGCAATACGAAGAAACCAGCGGCGCTGATGTGAAGTTGCTGCAACAAGACGATAAAAAAGGCCGTTATGCCTTCGTCAAGCACACCTTCTACTGCGATGCTGACAACGATTTAATTGCCAGCCAAGAGCGCTTGCCACGGCTCAAGAACATGAAAGTGCTGACTCCAGGCGAACGCCGCCGCTTAGCCACCACCGCTGGCTATGTCTTGGAGCAAGTTGGCCAACCTCGCCCAGGCGATCGGGCTGGCTTCGAGCTGAGCATCGACGATCTGTTCTTGGGGGTCAACGTCCAACGGCCAGCAACCCGCAGCTATTTGCTTGGCGAATTGGCCGAGGAGCAAGATTTCTTCATCGAGGAAACGGCAGTTATCTACTTCCCGCCACCCGAAGATGAAACCAGCGTCGAAAACAAAAACTTCGTCGAAGACGACGAATAAAACAAAACGGCTGAGGCAACCACCTCAGCCGTTTTTTGATCGATCAAGATTAATCGTCTTCTTCAACACTCCAAGCATGCACGCCTTGCTTGGTAAACGAGAAGGGTCGCACGGTCACGCCTGCTTCAATCAAGGCCGCTTCGAGTTGCAGCCGCTTGCTAAATGGCACACAGAAACACATAAAGCCACCGCCACCAGCACCCGATAATTTGCCACCCCAAGCCCCTTGGCGCAAGGCTAAATCATAAATTTCGTTGACAATTGGCGGCGCAATATGTGGTGAGAAGGCTTTTTTAATTTCCCAAGCATGGTGAAGCAGTTTGCCAAATTCTTTGATCTGACCACGCCGCAAGAGTTTCGCACCCTCATCAACCATGGCTTTGGTTTCATCGTGCAGACGCAAGGTTTCGCCCTCGGTCACCCGCCGCACTTGGTCTTGCACCAAATTATGGGTCAGCAGCTTACGATCCCGCACATAGCCAATAATCAGGCACGACTCTAGTTCCAACAGAGCATCTTCACTGGTCGCAACGCGTTCGATGATCACCTGTGGGCCGCCGAAATGCTGCACGGCCATGCCACCAAACACCGCTGTATATTGGTCTTGGCGACCACCTGGAATCCCCAAATCAACTCGTTCGATGCGATAGGCCAACTCGGCCATTTCGTAGGCATCGAGCTTGAGGTGGTAGGCAGTATCGAGCAATTTGAGCATGCTCACCACCAAAGCCGAGGAAGAACCTAAGCCTGAACCTGGTGGCACATCGCTGAACATGGTAATTTCTACGCCGTTGATTTCAGGATGAGCATCGATTACTGCTTGGGGCAACGAAAGTTTGCCATCCCATTCACGCCCAGTTACCGCCCGACTAACGGCACTCAAGTCGAGTGAGCGAATCGTAATTCCAGGCTGATCGATCGGCTTGAGCATACAGCGCACATATTTATCAATCGTACAATTAAGCACCTTGCCGCCATGTTCTTCGGCATATGGGCTAACATCAGTGCCCCCGCCGAAAAAACCAATCCGCATTGGTGCTTTGGCTTTAAACAATTTCACACGCTACTCCTTGAGCCATGCCAGAACCGAGCGGCATAGCGATGAGGGTTAGTTATTGGCACAACAAAACGCCATCGCAAGCAATGGCGCTTCATATAATATACTATATTCTACTCAGTCAAAATGTATCGAGTAATTAGCGCAAGCGTTTAGCCTCATTCAAACCGTGTGAATAGAGATATTGCAGCCATGTGCGGGCATTCCATGCGCCAAAATCGTTGTGCTCGACCACATCGCTAGCTGGTTGCTCAAGCGCAAAACGTTTGGCTAAAGCAATGGTTTCTTGGCGGGTGGCCTTGAAATCGGCCTGCAACTGTGGCCATGAACGATCCTCGGCTGGCGCATACCCATTATATTCATCACGATTGAATGGCTCGCCAAAACACACTTTGAGCCGCTGCACTCCCCAGCGTTCGATGCCCACGATATGGCGTAATTGCTTCCGGTTTTCAGGCAGATCGGCAGCCTGATTGGCTCGCTGCTCAATCGTCGTACCACTTTCGGTCAAAAGCTTCTCGTAATCGCCATATGAACGCTGTTTGGACGGACGGATGAAGAATAAATAGGAAACCACCTTCAGAATCAAATTTCGCATAGCACCCTCATTGGATAGGATTCGGGGTTAATAGTAGCTTAAATTCAAGGATGAGGGATGAGGCCTATAAAGGCAAAAGGCAGAAATCAAAAGGCAAAATAGTAGGGGTCAGGATTCAGGGGCTAGGGTTCAGAGAATCACATAAATCTGTGCAATCTGTGGCGATAAATATTTCGTGGAATTCGTGGCGAAAAACTTAACCTTCGCGTTCTTCGCGGTTACAACCTTTCGTGCCCCTTCGCGTTCTTCGCGGTTTCAACCCTTCGTGTCCTTCGTGGATCAATTTGTCCTACAGCATTGCTCGAACTTGTCGCTGCTGCTTGACTGATGACATCTGCTATACTTAGGGACGCGAAATCGTCCCGCAAGCCAAACTGTTCCTCACAAATACCGAGGAGTGTAGCAATGACACTGATTGAAACGGTTGATGCCGCTCACTATTTCGAGCCAAAATCACCCGAACTGAGCAGCCAATCGATCTCCGCAATGGCGCGTGGCATGGTTGGTTCTGAAATTTTGCGAATTGCCGGTAATGTCCGCACGTTGCAAGCCCAAGGCCGCACAGTCTGTAATTTCACCGTCGGTGATTTTGCGCCTTCCCAGTTCCCAATTCCTGAAGCGTTGCGCGATGCAGCAATTGAATCATATAGCGCTGGCCGCACCAATTACCCACCAGCCGAAGGCGTGATGGCCTTGCGCAAAGCGGTGCTCGACCACTACGAACGCCGTTTGGGGTTGCGCTATCCCTTGGAAAGCATCCAAATTATTTCTGGCGCACGGCCAGGTCTCTACGCAGCCTATGGCGTATTGATTGATCCAGGTGAAACGGTGGTCTATCCAGTGCCATCGTGGAACAACAATCACTATGCCTATTTGTGTGGCTCCAAGGCGATTGAAGTGCCAACTCGCCCTGAAGATGGCTTCTTGCCAACCGCCGAACTGCTTGCGCCATTCATCCAAGAAGCACGTTTGATCTCGATTAACTCGCCGCTCAATCCAGCAGGCACGATGATCTCGCCTGAGGAATTGCGCAAAATTAGCGAGTTGATTGTCAATGAAAATAATCGCCGCAAAGAGCTTGGTTTGCGCTTGCTCTATTTGGTTTACGACCAAATTTATTGGGAATTGCAGCTTGGTGATATTCGCCACGTTACGCCGGTCGAAGTGATGCCCGAAATGTCAGCCTACACGATTTTCATCGATGGCATCTCAAAATCGTGGTCGGCAACTGGCTTGCGGGTTGGCTGGGTTGTGGCTCCGCCGCACATCACCGATCGCATCAAGGCCTTTTTGAATCACGTTGGCGCGTGGGCACCCCACCCAGAGCAAGAAGCCACAGCGCATATTTTGAATTCAATCGATGTGCTCGACGATTTCTATGCTCATATGCACAATGAAGTTCGCGCTCGCTTGAATTTGATCTACAACGCCGTACAGGAAATGAAGGCAGCCGGCTTGCCAGTCGATGCAATTGCACCGCAAGGGGCGATTTATCTTTCCACCCAATTCGATTTGGTTGGCAAGAGCCTTGATGGTGTGCCAATCACCAGTAACGCCCAAATTGGCGATATCTTGCTGGAGCAAGCAGGCGTGGCCTTGGTGCCATTCCAAGCCTTCGGCCTGCGCCAAGAAACCGGCTGGATGCGGCTCTCGGTTGGCGCGGTTTCAATCGCCGACGTTGAGCAATGCATCCCACGTATGCGAGCAATTTTGGAGCGCGTCAAGTAACGATGCCAGATCCACGTGGCCTGCGTTTGCTGCTAGCCCGCCATGGTGCGACCGCCTGGAACGAAGCGGGACGCTACCAAGGTCGTGCTGATGAAGGGCTAAGCCAGCGCGGTCAAGCTCAGGCTACCCAGCTTGGGCAGTGGCTCAGCGACGAAACACCAGAAATTGTGCTTCACAGTGGCGCACGTCGTACAGCCGAAACGCTGGCGCGTGCGCTACCGCAGCATCAAGCGATCAGCGACCCGCGCTGGCGCGAAATTGACCATGGCGAATGGGAAGGTCTGACCTATCGCCAAGTTTTGGATCAAGCTCCTGAGCAAGCCCGCGCTCATTGGAATGATCCGCTGCATATTCCCGCACCTCAAGGCGAAACCCTGATTACCGTCGCCGAGCGCGTCCAAGCCGCCACCAACGATCTGATTACCAATTACGCTGGACGCAGTGTCCTGTTAGTTGCCCATGCCACAAGCCTGCAAGTGTTATGCTGCCAATTATTTCAAACTCCCCTCAAGCTTTATTGGCAGTGGAAATTCGACCTTGGCAGCCTTTCGTGCCTCGAACTCTACCAAAGCGGTACGATCATCAATTGGCTCAATCGCGGCTACACCCGCCCCGCAAGCTGCTAGCATTCAATAGACTCGCAGCATCCGCTATGGTATGATCGCTACGCTATACTGCCAAAACGAGGGTGTCACGATGGCCGAACTTCAGCTTAATTCATTAATCATTCAGAATTTTCGGGGCTTCGAAAATTTTCAGATCAACCAACTTGGACGGGTAAACCTGATTGTTGGTAAAAATAATATTGGCAAAACTTCTCTGTTAGAGGCGATTTGGCTGTATGCCAACCGTGGTTCAAGCGTGACAATCTACGATATTTTGAAAGATCGCGACGAGCATCGGGTGTTTAATCTGAACCCTACTACCGAACAAACCCAACAAGAAATTCTTGCCATCAAAAATTTGTTTTATCAACGCAATGACTTTACCGACCAGACCCAAACGCTGCAAATTGGCAATACTCGCGAGAATTATCTCCAACTTCAGGCGCGTTGGTATCAAGTTGAGATGGATGATCACGATAATTTAACTCCCAAACCAATTAAATATGCAGATCTTGATTTTAGCGATGAGCCATTTTTTGGTGTCGAAGTAGTAATGTATAGAAATGGTAAATCCGCTCAAAAAATTAGAAAATATCCAATCTATCGCCAAAATCCTACCCAGAATTGGAATGAAATTGTTTGTAACTTTATTACATCAAATTTTGTTCATCGCTATCAGCTTAGCAAATGGCGTGATACAACCCTGATTGAAGGACTTGAGAATTATGCACTTGAGGCATTGCAAATTATTGAACCTTCGATTGAAGCGATTAATATGATTACGGTTGAAGAAAAAGTAACAACCGATTTCTCGATAAGCTCAAGGTTGGTTCCCATTCCTGTGGTTAGAATGGTCGGGGCAACCAAATTTATTCCTTTGCGCAGCTTAGGCGATGGTTTGAATCGCATGCTGATTTTGATTTTAGCAATGGTCAATGCCAAAGATGGCTTTGTATTAATTGATGAAATTGAAAATGGCCTGCACTATTCAATCTATCCTAATGTTTGGAAATTGATTTTTAAGCTAGCTGAAACCCTAAATGTTCAAGTATTTGCGACAACTCATAGCAAAGAATGTTTAAATGCCTTCAATAAAACCAATAAAGATCAAGCCGCTCAATCAGGGCGATTAATTCGCTTGGGTCGCAAAAAAGGCAACATCGTTGCAACTGAATATAATCAAAAAGATATGCAAGTTATCCTCGAACGTGATATTGAGGTACGCTAGCAATGGGACAGATTAATTTAATTCTAGTTGAGGGCAGCAACGACAAATTTATTTTAATCGAATTAATCAAGCGTAGACTTAACTCAATCATCAATAATCCAAGTCAAGCCGATCATGATAAAGCATTAATTATTAAACATAATGATACCCGCTTACGAATCGAACAATCGGGCAGTAAAGAAAAAGCTATCCACGATTTAAAATTTATATTCAGTGGTTTTAATGATAGCCAGCAACAAACCCACGACAAAATCTCAATTATCGAAGAACTACGGGTTCGTTTAATGCAACAAGACGATGAAAATGATGATATTGTGATTGGCTTAATTCTTGATGCCGATAAGGATGCACAAAAAACCTATGCTCAAGTCCATACAATATTAGCTGAAAAGTACCCTGATGTAGTGCCAATCCTTCCTGTCGAGGGTTTAGTATTGCACGCCGTTGATCAACCACGCATCGGCGTGTGGATTATGCCAAATAACCGCGATCAAGGCACAATTGAAGATTTTTTTATCAGCCTGATTCGGCCTGATGATGCGCTCTGGCAAGAAGTGCAACATACAATTAGCGCTGTCCGTAAAAAAGCCGACTTAACATCGCTTATGTTTACCGAAAAAGATCTACGTAAAGCTCAAATATTCACTTGGTTGGCTTGGCAGAAAAATCCAGTTGTTCAAATGAGCAAAGCCATTGAGCGCAACCACGCCGCTTTAAATTTAAATTGTGAGCCAGTTGAATTATTTATCAATTGGCTCACTCGTTTGTTCGATTTACCTGATTCAGCTTAATTGGAGATATTTCTATGCCACGCTGGGCACTTTTGGCCGATGTTCATGGCAATCGCTTGGCCTTAGCCGCTGTTTTGGCCGATCTCGCTCAACGCCACGTTGATCAGATAATCAATCTCGGTGATAGCGTGTATAGTGTGTTGCAACCACGCTGGTGCGCTGAACAACTAGCACAAATCGCCAACATCTCAATCAGTGGCAACCAAGATCGCATACTGTTTGAGCAAATTCCAGTAGAACAACAAACCCTGAGTTATCGCTTTGTACAGGCCGATTTAGGCCCAAACGAGCGCAATTGGCTTACCAACCAACCAGCCACGGCAATCGTTGATGATATCTTTTGCTGCCACGGCACACCAAGCAGCGACACCACCTATTTGTTGGAGCATGTCACGCCACACGGGGTATTGCTCCATTCTGAAGAAACAATTCGCGCAGCAATTCAAGGCATCAGCCAATCGCTGATCGTTTGTGGTCATAGCCATATCGCCCGCACCGTGCAGCTGAGCAACGGCCAGTTGATCGTCAACCCCGGCAGTGTTGGCATCCCCGCGTATAATGATGATCAGCCATATCCACATATCATCGAGGCTGGTAGCCCGCATGCACGCTATGCAATCGTCGAACGTAATGCCCAAAGCTGGCAGGTTGAGCATTTTACGCTTGGCTACGCTTGGCAACAGGCCGCCGCTACTGCTCAGCACAATGGCCGCGACAATTTGGCCCGTTGGCTGCAAACAGGCCGCGCCAAGCTCGATGATTAACATCCCCTTGCAACTTGAAAGGATCAGCCATTTTGACGCTTGATCAATGGTTTTATCTGGCGGCGTTGGGTTTCGGTGGGGCAATTATTGCGATCACCAAAATTCGCCGTCAGCCGCTCTGGCCTTCGCTCGAACGGATGCAACGCTCATCGCGCTGGTTGATTTTTCAGCCCTTGGTGCTGGCAAGTTGGCTCATTATGGCGGCTGGCGTGGGCTTTTTGGCCCGTGGCGCTGGAGTCAATTGGTGGTTAAGTGGCATGATTGCCTTGGCAGGAGGCTTGGCAGTTGGTTTGCTGCTCTATCGAATGATTATTGAACGTAGCATTGTGCAACAGGCTGGCACGGCGCAAAGCAAAGTTGGGCCAATCGGCCAATTGGGCGTGGTGGTCGAAGCCTTGCCCGTCGATGGCTTTGGGGTGGTCGCCTACGAACATCAAAAAGGCGCAGCCCGTATCAATGCCCGAGCAATTGGTGGCCGAGCAATTGAGGCAGGCTGCGCCGTGATGATCGTCGAGGTTAATGAGCAAGGAGCAACTGTGCTGCGCCTAGAGTCGCTGGAAAGCTAGCCGTAAATACAATATGGCGTAGTTTGCTCGATGATTGGGCTGCCAGCGGGGGCGGTGTAGGTTTGCCATTCAGCAGGCAGTGCCTCCAATTCAACCGTTTCATCGACGACAAACTGCACCAAGGTTTCGGTGGTCAGGCCTTCGTAGGTCTGGCTACTGGTAAATTTCCAAATCTGGCCAGTATTGGCATCGATCCAGGCTGTACCAACAGCGCTGCCAAGATCGACAATGGTGAGCTGGCGACCATCAAGTTCTTCAGTGCCAATGATTGTGGCATTGGGGAAATCGCTGTCTGAGCCAAACGCCACACTACCCACCCATTGTTCCAAGCTCAACGAACATTCGTCGAACGGCGCTTTGACCGAGGTATTGTCGTGGGCGTTGTAATTCCAAAAGTAGTTTTCATCGACAATCGTTGGCCCCATTTGATAGCCAACTGGTTGACCATTCAGCGATTGGCGGGCTGGTTGATAGAGCAAAATATGCGATTGACCTTGCACCAGCCAAATCTCATCGCGATAATGCTCACCAATTTGGCCATCGCTGCGGGTAGTCGAAATGTCAATTGCGATATGGCGGGCTTTACCATTGGCCACAATTGGTTGGCTGGCAAAGGTTTCGGCGCGTTGAATCAATTCTGCTGCAGAGACGCTACGAGTTGGTTGATTCAAGCCAAAGACTAAGCCCAAAGCCACGGCTAGGCTACAGGCGACCAAGGCAAGCACCCGAACGGGCCGCTGTTTAAACAATGTTTGCATGAAATTTCCTCGCTTAACTGGTGGCTGAAGTCCAGCCTGAATCCGTTGAATTGTTGCTGGTGATGGGCTGAATCGCTGAGATTGCCCAATTAATTGCTGGCCAAGCTCGCTCGTTTCTAGCTCAGCCAAAGCATGCTCAAGTTCAGATTGATTGGTCATCGGTGAGCCTCCGTTTAAGTTGTTCAAGCGCTCGATAGGCGGCCATTTTGACCGCAGCCTCGCGTTTGCCCACAATTTGGGCAATTGTGGCATAAGGCAATTGGGCAAAAAAGCGCAATTGAAGCAACTCTTGCTGTTCAGGTGTTAGTTGAGCCAAGGCGTGGTGCACCAAACTTTGTTGCTCAAGTTCAAGCATCGTCAATTCGGGCGAAGCTTGGTGACTCGCCAATTCGGGCGATAGCTGGGTTTGCTGGCGGCGATGCTGGCCGCGCCGATAGAAATCGACTAAACAACGCCGCACAATCGTAAATAACCAGCCGACGAATGGCCCATTGGGTTTGAATTGACCAAGGCTTTGCCAAGCTCGCTCGAAGGCTAACGCCGCGACTTCCTCGGCATCGTGGTGCTGTTGCAAGCGTGCCATCAAAAACCGATAGACGGGCGTGATATAGCGTTGGTATAAGCGCAAAAAGGCCTCGTGATCGCCCGCCACCGCCAACGCCACATCACGATGATCATCAAGAGTTTGCTGATCGAATGGCGTTGGTTCCGCAACGAGCCGCTGGATCAATGCCATACATCAGCCTCCTCATATAGTCTGAATCTGCAATGGCCTTGCACTCAATACATCGTTGCCCAAGCCCAAAAAGTAACAAGCTTGATCAAATTAGCACTCTCGCCACGATTTTGCTAAATTCTAACAATCGCTTAACGCAGATAAATCAGCCGAGCAGCACGATTTTTGCCCTTCAGAATGCGCTAAATCGCTTTAGCACTCTCAACCCAAGAGTGATAAAGCAAGCCTTGACAAGCTTAACAGAACCACATACACTAGCACTTGGATTTAGCACTCATCACAGTAGATTGCTAAATGGTCAACTAAGGAGGACACATAACCATGTCTGATTTCCGGATTCGCCCCTTGGCCGATCGTGTGGTGATCAAGCCTCAAGCCAAAGAAGAAAAAACCAAGAGTGGCTTGTTCCTGCCCGACACAGCGAATAAAGAAAAGCCTCAAGAAGGCCTCGTTGTGGCCGTTGGTGAAGGCAAGTTGGATGATAACGGCAAGCGCGTGCCAGTTGCAGTGCAAGTTGGTGATCGGGTGCTGTTTGCCAAATATGCTGGCACCGAGATCAAGCTGGACGACGAAGATTATTTGATTTTGGCTGAAAAAGATATTTTGGCCGTCGTTCAAGGCTAAGGCTAATTCGCGACGCTTCTTAGGAGGATTATTTACCAATGGCAAAGCAAGTTGCTTTTAATGAAGAAGCCCGCCGCGCACTCAAACGTGGCGTGGACGTGGTTGCAGATGCAGTTAAGACGACCTTGGGCCCACGCGGTCGCAACGTCGCTATCGATAAAAAATTCGGCTCACCAACCGTAACCCACGACGGCGTTACCGTTGCTAAAGAAATCGAATTAAAAGACCCATTTGAAAACATGGGCGCTCGCTTGTTGGTTGAAGCCGCAACCAAAACCAACGATGTTGCTGGTGACGGTACCACCACCGCCACCGTTTTGGCTCAAGCAATTGTCCACGAAGGCTTGCGCCAAGTGGCTGCTGGCGCTAACTCGATGATGATCAAGCGTGGCTTGGACAAAGGCACTGCCGTTTTGTTGCAAGCAATCCGCGATTTGGCCAAGCCAGTCAACGATCGCACCGACATCTCAAGCGTTGCCACCATCTCAGCTGCCGATTCGTCAATTGGCGATTTGATTGCTGAAGTGATGGACAAAGTTGGCAAAGACGGCGTTATCACCGTTGAAGAAGGCAAAGGCTTGGGCTACGAAACCGAGTATACCGAAGGTATGCAATTCGATCGTGGCTACATCTCAGCCTACTTCGTCACCAACAGCGATCGCATGGAATCAGATTTGGAAGACCCCTACATTTTGATCACCGACAAGAAGATCAGCTCGATCCAAGAAATCTTGCCAGTGCTCGAAAAAGTCTTGCAATTCACCAAGAACTTCGTCATTATCGCTGAAGATATCGACGGCGAAGCCTTGCCAACCCTCGTGTTGAACAAATTGCGCGGCACGATCAACGTGTTGGCAATCAAAGCTCCTGGCTTCGGCGATCGCCGCAAAGCCATGTTGCAAGATATCGCCATCCTCACCGGTGGTACGGTTATCAGCGAAGAAATTGGCCGCAAGCTTGATAGCGCCACGGTCGAAGATTTGGGCCGCGCTCGCCGCGTGATTGCCAACAAAGACGAAACCACGGTTATCGAAGGCCGCGGCGACGAAGATGCAATCAAAGCTCGGATCGAACAAATTCGTGCTCAAATTGAAACCACCACCAGCGATTTCGATCGCGAGAAACTGCAAGAACGCTTGGCCAAATTGGCTGGTGGCGTAGCAGTGCTCAAAGTTGGTGCTGCAACCGAGCCAGAATTGAAAGAACGCAAGCACCGCGTCGAAGATGCCCTCTCAACCGCTCGTGCAGCTGTTGAAGAAGGTATCGTGCCTGGTGGCGGGATTGCCTTGTTGAGCGTATTGCCAGCCTTGGATAGCGTTGTGCCAGCCAACCAAGACGAAAAAGCTGCTGTCTTGATTCTGCGCCGCGCCTTGGAAGAACCAATTCGCCAATTGGCCCGCAACGCTGGTGAAGATGGTGCTGTGATTATCGACACCGTGCGCCGCTTGCAAAAAGAAAAAGGCGATTCAACCCTTGGCTACAACGTCATCACTGGCGAATATGGCTCAATGGTTGAAATGGGCATCATCGACCCAGCCAAGGTAACTCGCTCGGCCTTGCAAAACGCCGTTTCGATTGCCTCGATGATCTTGACCACCGATGCTTTGGTCGCCGATATCCCAGAAAAAGAAGCTGCTCCAGCTCCTGGTGGTATGGGTGGCATGGGCGGCATGGATTTCTAATCCAGCCCAATCGGCAACGCAAAACCCCTGTTGTTCAATTGAGCAACGGGGGTTTTCATTTAACTTGGATGATAAATCTAGAGCTTTTTAATTAGGAGATTGATTATGTCAATTCGAGTATGTTTAGCTGGGGCTACGGGCTGGGCTGGTTCAGCACTGGCTCAAGGCATTGCCAAAACCAACGATTTGCGCTTGGTAGCGGCGGTTTCACGCAGCCACGCTGGCCAACAGGTGGGAGTTGTGTTGAACCAGCCTGAGCTGGATTGCCCAATATTCGCTACTGCCGAAGAGGCGCTTAGCCAGCCCTGCGATGTTTTTGTCGAATACACCAAACCTGCTGTGGCCCTTGATAATGTGTTGAAAGCCTTGGCAAGCGGAGCGCATGTGGTCATTGGTACATCGGGTTTGGATGATCCAGCCTATGCCACAATTAACGAAGCAGCCTTGAAAGCTCAACGAGGCGTGCTAGCGGTCGGCAACTTTGCATTAACCGTCGTCTTATTGCAAAAATTTGCCACAATTGCGGCGCGTTACATTCCGCACAGCGAAATCATCGATTACGCCAGCGACAAGAAAATTGATGCGCCTAGCGGCACAGCCCGTGAATTAGCGTATCGGCTCGGCCAAGTGCGTGATTCCGCCCAAACCGTGCCAACCGAAGCGATTGTAGGCGAACAGGCAACCCGTGGGGCACGAATGGCCGAGCAACAAGTGCATTCGGTACGCTTGCCAGGCTATGTCATTAGCATTGAGGCGATTTTCGGCATGCCCGATCAAAAGCTGATTTTGCGCCATGAAGCTGGCAATGGAGCCGAGCCATATGTTGATGGAGCCTTGCTAGCGATTCGCAACGTTCATACCTTCGTCGGCTTGAAACGTGGTTTAGAGCATGTCTTGGATTTAGATTAAACAACAAGAAACCCGCTGGAAAAATCCAGCGGGTTTCTATGGAGCGGTACGCATCCCCCTACGTTCCCACAGCGGGTGCTGCAGTAGCCTCGGTGTGTGTCGCGTTCACGGCCTGGTTCGGGATGGAGCAGCGTGGGTCACAACCACCTCGACACGTACCAATGTGTCTGCCCTCGCGCCAACCACCCATCCTCCGACGAACCTTCATCATTCACAAAAGCCTGCATCATTCCCAGTTCTGCCTGTCCTGCACCATTCGTTGCCCTCCCGCGTCC